>CAIJEA010000268.1 GCA_903819605.1 uncultured cyanobacterium
CCCCCCCCCCCCCCAACTCTCTTCTTGGCTCTGCTTTTGGAATAACATAACGGGCTACTGCTATAGCAACTCTAATTATTAGCTTTTGCACAGGGCAATGTTAAGACATAAAATCTATAGTGAACTTGACTAATATTGATCCATTCAACTGAAATTAAGCCACTATATTTTTGTAATATTTCCTGAATTATCATTAGCCCCATTCCTTTGCTAGGCAGATTTCTCTGACCAGTTGCTTTAATTGAATTATATAAATTACTAGTTATAGATGATACTTGCTCACGATCGACTAAAGAATTTACTTTGCCCAAAGTAACCACCAATTGATCGTCTATTACCATTCCCTGAAATATAGCAATTCTCAAATCACCAAAGTTTGCTGTTCGAGTTAATAAATTCGTAAATACATATTTAAGCTCTTCAAAATCACCTTCGATTTCAGTAGATTTGATATCTGCATCAAAAATCAACTTGGTATTTCTATGGTGAAACAACTGGGTTAATTCTAAGTTTAATTGATTAAATAATTCTGAGACTAAGAATCTATCATGCGTCTGGGGTAAATCACTTGATGAATCATAATTACTGATTTCTTTATCCTGTAGAACTACTTCTATTGATTTAGCAATTTGGGTTCCTTCCGATATCATGATTTCAAGATTGTCCTGAATCTGATTAATAGTGCGTTTAGTCCTTTCATCTACAGAATTTAATTTTGGAAAAATTATTTCTTCTAATTTCCTTTGGGTTAATTTTAGGAAACCTAGAAGCGAAGTCATTGGCGTACGGATTCTATAGGAAATATCTTTTGTTGTAACTATAGATTGGTTTGGGTCAATAGAAGCCTGACTCTGTACTTGCAAATATAACGAAGGGACTGATTCGCCTAATGCATACACTATAACAATCGTTCCTAAAAATTGAGTTTTTTCAAGGCTATCAGGTGATTTACAGAAAATTTTAGATACCGTTACTTTGTATCTGATCTTTTGATATGGGATTGAAAGTTCAGTGCAATATTGTTCTTGATTGGGCAATCGCCTAGATTTAATTAAATTAGATATTTCCAATGGAAATATGTCCTCACAGTGACTGCCAATTACTTCGGAAGCACATATTGAAAATATTTCTGCAAGAGTGGCATTTATTTGTAAAACACGATCTCGACGATCTAAAAATGCAACCCCTTCATTTGAAAGGTCTATAAAATTCTGTATTAACTCGGTCGATTGATAGACTTGTTGCGAAAATATATGTTTTGCATCTGCGACTTGTAGATTCAAAGATCTAAATCTATTAAGAAATTGATTGAGTGCGATCGCTAATGTATCAAACTCGCTTTTTTGACTAACCGGAAATCTGGCTTCTAAGTTATCATTAGCTATTGCTAGTGCTATATCAGTGATCTTAGAAATAGGATCGATTTGATTTTTTATAAATATATAAAAAATCAATGTGATTAAAAGGATTAAGCCCGTTGATGTCAAGGCTGAATCACGAAATGATTGAATAGCTGGTTCAAACGTATTTTCTTTGTTGACTTCAGAAATTACAGCAATATTTAAATTTTCTATCCAGTTATAGCTCGCTAGTACATATGTTCCATTATGATTTTTGTATTCTTCTTTACCATGCTCTCCCCTTAGTGCATTGTCAATCCCAAGACTAGTAATTTTTTCATCTTCTATTTCTAGCTTTTGTAATTCTCCAGCAATTATAGAAGGTTTGTTATTCAATTTTGCTATTAAATAGGTTTGAATATGAGTACTTAAATTATCTTGGTTAATCGCCAACAAATTATTAAGCTGATCTAATTTTATATTAACTATTAAATCGGCTAATTGAGTTCCAAAATCATTAAATATAGGAATTACAAATACAATGATGGGTTTGTAGTCTTTAAATGACAAATAAAATGAATTTGTTTTGGTGTTTTCTTGAGAGTTAATAATGTTCGCAGTATTTACACTTTCCGCTCTAGATAGCGGTTTATACGTTTTGTCAAAAGGTTGATTTACAATTCTGCTTGAATTATCAATTTGATTGTCTACGGAGACTAAAACCTTGTCATTATTGTCTAGTATGAATATTGAATCAAATTGAGGATTCCTATCGATAAACTCTTTCAAATTATTTTTTAGATATATATTTGATTTGATGTAGTCTATGTCATCAAGATTATTCTTCAATAGATTTGATAAACTTATCCTAATGTCTGGTAAGTTGGTAATTGTAGAAGCTTGATTCTGACTAGATAAAATCCAGTTTTGTAATCGTGTTTCTTTCTCAATTCTATTAGAAACTACTTTGTCAAATGTAGACTCTTTTAGATTTTGCAAATAGGTGAGATTAGTTAGATAAGTTGTTGAAATTAAAATTGACTCTGACAAGACAAAAAAAGTTATAACGATCTTAAGTAATAAACTTTTATCTGATTTTCTATTCAAAACTTTATTCAAAAAATCTACAAATAGCATCTAAGTATTATTTTCAACAACTGAATTATTAATGAATATCAATCAAAAAACTGATGCTATAGCAATCCTAAGTCAGTCATTCCAAACAGAAGCTTATAACAATGGGCTTAAGCCCCTTGCCATTCTCGCAAATCATTTAGGATTTCTATATATAAATAATTAACTACAATTAACTACATTATCGTAATTCTAGATAAGGTCTAGAGCATCAACCGAGTCCTTATTGGCTAACTCAATAAAAAGATCACCTTAACTATAAATTGTTTAATTACCCCCTCGTAATCGCTATTTGACGCATATTTCTATAGTAATCCGAAACTACAGCAAATCCTATTCTATCTGTGCAATGGGTTTGAGAGGTTTTGGATTTTATATTTAATTCTACCTAGCTAATTATCTATGACATTTACCGTACATTTGCAAGGCTGAACATTCGCATAGCCGATTTAGACCATATCCATATGGCGATTTATATTTTAAATTTATTGCTACTAACCAATATTAAATCTTCAATATTTCGCATCATTGTGTTGCAAATATTATCCAGCGGTAGGTCATTGGGATCGCGACCAAAGGGATCTTCAATTTGGATGCCAATCTCCTCAATACCTAATAAAGTAAAGCTAATCAGAGACACGAGTGGTGCTGTCATCCATTCCAGTTGATCTACCATTTGAAATGGCAACGATAGGCAATAAATTAGAAGTAACTGCTTAAGATGGATGGAATAAGCCAAAGGGATTGGGGTTCTGAGAATTCGTTCACAAATACCTGTAACATCAACCATTTGATTTAAGAGATAACTCATATCACTTAGCTGATAGCGATCAAGTTTTTCTTGTTTAGATTGATCTTGAAGATAGTTACTAATCCAAAATGCAATTTCGAGGGGAGGATGATTCATTGTTGCTAGACGATCAAACTGGTCAGGGGATAAGTTTGCAGCTAATTCATCATTAATTTTTTCCGATCGCAAATGTAGCTTCAGGGCGATCGCAAAGGCGGGTAATAGTTTGACAGCCGCAATTTTGGCTTTGCGATCGCTAGGTTCATGTTCAGACACTGCTACTAATATTTGTCGTGATAAGTTACGTACAGTGTTTACCAGAGTTCCCCATGCTTTGCGCCCTTCCCAAAAGCGCTCATAGGCAGTATTAGTGCGGAATACTAGCAATAGACCCAACACAATATTCGGAATAATACTGCCAAGAATCGGTAAGGAAACTCTGATATTAGAGATATGGAGAATATAAATAAAAACACCAAATAATCCACATAATAGCGATCGTGGTAATACTTCAGGAGCTACTGAACCTCTCCACCGTAAGGCGATAAGAAACCACCCGTCTTTTTTTTGCATCGTTTGATCGTGGGATGATACTTATTTCTGAGTATCTGAGCATAGTTAGAACCCCTAATCAGATTCAGTGCCGCCCACTATGAGAGCAGCACGAACTCCTAGATTTTGGTTTATTTATGCTGAGATGCTTAGTAATTTATTTTACAGTGAAAGTTTTGCACTCAAATCAGCAAGTAGTGATTGGAAAACGGCTACAAGAATGATATAAGAGTAGTGATGGCAATGGAGCTTGCCGAAACCGCCCTACGTTATTAATCAGTTTCTTAACGTTAAAAAGGCTGATGGCTCCTACTATTCCGACTTGTAGCGGAAGGGTAGGGCTATGCAAATGTATTGATCAACCTTTTCTCTACAAGTCACGTTTATTGATTCAGCTATAACGTGGCATTATGAAACGTCTTTATCAAATTCATCAGTTTGTCGTTCTGTCCCAACTTAGTAAATGGTTCATTATTTCTTGTATCGTCGGGATTCTTTCAGGGGTAGGTTCTGCTGCTCTGCTGGCTTCTCTAGAATGGGCAACTGAATGGAGAGAATCACATTTGTGGATAATTGCATTACTACCTTTAGGGGGATTCTTGAGCGGTTGGCTTTATCATCGCTATGGAAAATCCGTAGAAGCTGGAAATAATCTTTTACTTGAGGAGATCCACAATTCTAAAAAGATTATTCCTTTGCGGATGGCTCCTATGGTCTTATTAGGAACCACTTTAACCCATTTATTTGGAGGTTCGGCAGGAAGGGAAGGAACTGCTCTTCAAATTGCTGCTTCTCTTGCCGATCAATTGACGAAAATATTTAAATTCAATCCTAATGACCGCCGCATTTTATTAATGGCTGGGCTTAGTGGTGGATTTGCTTCAGTTTTTGGGACTCCCTTAGCTGGAACAATCTTTGGTTTAGAAGTTTTAGCAATTGGGAAGATTAACCATAATGCTCTATTTCCCTGCTTAGTTGCCGCAATTGTGGGCGATCGCATTACTCTAAGTTTAGGTTTACACCATACAGCATATCGTCATGCTCCATCGATTCCATCTATATACTTAACGGAAATAATTTCCGCAATTTTGGCTGGTATAGTCTTTGGGCTTGCGGCGATGCTGTTTGCGAAAATAACTCATCGGTTTAGCTACCTCTTTAAATCGAAAATATCCTATGCTCCTTTAAGACCTGCGATCGGCGGAGTCGTTGTTGCTTTGATTGTTTGGGCGATCGGTTCTACTAAATATATTGGTCTGGGGATTCCCACGATTGTCAAAGCTTTTGAGACTCAGCTACCACCTTGGGATTTTGCCGCCAAAATCGGTTTGACGGCTTTGACGTTGGGAGCAGGTTTCAAGGGCGGCGAGGTGACTCCTCTATTCTTTATTGGTGCAACTTTGGGAAATGCTTTGTCATTAATTCTGCCATTATCTGCACCTTTATTAGCAGGAATGGGATTTGTCGCAGTCTTTGGCGGTGCTGCCAATACTCCGATCGCAGCAACATTAATGGGAATTGAACTTTTTGGAATGGAATCTGGCGTATTTATAGCGATCGCTTGCACGATGAGCTATCTTTCTTCAGGGCACACTGGTATTTATAGCGCTCAGCATATTGGCTCTGGTAAATATCATTTTATGTCCAAGGAAGAAAAAGTAAATTTAACTGCCCATGCGAAGGAAACTATCGAAAATAAGGAAAGTATTTAGATGCCATGCCTGCGATCGCCAATCTTACCCCACAAACTCGGTCGCCAATTCTCGCACCATCAAACTGCGATATGCGAGAATCCTGATTTTATCGTCTAGGGCTTCATCAACTAGACGATGTTCTTGATCGATCTATAGTGACCAGTAAGGGTTCCTTATTTTGCGGCGAAGCCATAACCAAGTTAAAAAAATAATTTTGTTAACTTTTTTAAAACCTTGAATTTCCTAATAAAAAAGAGGATTCACATAAAATGTCAATCCTCTTTTTTATTGGCTTATAGAATATCTCTACATCTGAGGCACAAAGCGTTCCTTTACAGGAAGGGCTGTGTATTCAGAGATAATGCGGCGGAACTCTTCACCATCGAGAGTTTCATTCTCAACTAGAAGGTCAACAACGCGATCGATCGCTGTGCGGTTTTCATACACAATCTGAAGTGCTGTTTGATAACATTTCTGAACGATTTCGCGAACTTGTTGATCGATCTTGGCGGAAATATCTTCCGAATATTGCGACCCTCCTCCCATACTGCGTCCGAGAAACACTTCGGAACTTTGACCTTCAAGGGCTAGTTGTCCGATGTTAGACATACCAAAACGAGTGACCATCTGACGTGCCATGCCGCTTACTTGTTGTAAGTCACCACCTGCACCTGTAGTTACTTCAGCAGCACCAAATACTGCTTCTTCAGCAGCACGACCACCGAGAGCAGCGGTAATACGAGCAAGGATTTGACCGCGTGAAACGAGGGTTTGCTCTTCATCGGGAGTGAACCATGTCAAACCAGCCGCTTGACCTCTAGGAATGAGGGTAACTTTTTGAACGGGGTCATGATCCTTCATCAAAGTACCAACAATCGCATGACCAACTTCGTGATAGGCAATCAAACGCTTGTTACGGCTATCAACGAGAGCTTTGCCTTCGAGTCCTGCAATGATCCGATCAACGGCATCATCGATTTCTGCCATTGTCATCGCATCCTTACGACGACGAGCAGTGAGAATTGCGGCTTCATTGAGCAAGTTGGCGAGGTCAGCACCTGCAAATCCAGGGGTGCGACGAGCGATCGCTTCTAGAGAAACTTCAGGGCTAATCTTTTTGTCACGAGCATGAACATTCAAAACTTGTAAGCGACCTTTGATATCTGGTGGATCGACACCGATTTGGCGATCGAATCGACCGGGACGTAATAGTGCGGAGTCTAGGACATCAGCACGGTTAGTTGCTGCAATGACGATAACGCCAGAGTTGCCTTCAAAACCATCCATTTCCGTTAGGATTTGATTGAGGGTTTGCTCGCGTTCGTCATTACCGCCACCGATACCAGCGCCGCGTTGACGACCGACCGCATCAATTTCATCGATAAAGATGATACAAGGAGCATTTTCCTTAGCTTTCTTAAACAAGTCTCGTACGCGGGATGCACCGACCCCAACGAACATTTCGACGAACTCAGAAC
>CAIJEA010000269.1 GCA_903819605.1 uncultured cyanobacterium
TAAAACATCGCGATCGCAGTTAGGACGATCGCGGTAATTATCCCTGCGCGAATGGTGTCAGTTTGCGAAACGCTGAGAATATCGCCAAACAAAAATCCATGCAGATCGATTTTAATTTTTAGCAGAGAAATCAACAAAATGCCGATCGCAAAGAAACTAGAGGAGGTTAGCGCCATCGCCGCATCAACTTTGACGCGAGTTTGCGATCGTAACCATGCGATTAAAAAAGCGCTACCAATACCTGATACAAATGCCCCGATCGCCACATCAATGCGCCAAAAAAAGGCGATCGCCATCCCCGGCATCACGGTATGGGTCATCACATCCCCCAATAAAGCCATGCGCTGCACGATCAAAAAGCAACCGATCGCTGGACAGATAATTCCTGCTAACCCACCTGCAATTAATGCATTTCGCATAAATTCTAATCCAAGTGGTTCAGTGACCCATTGCCATACTTGAAACATTTTATTTACTCTAAGTTAGCGCTCGTTCTTAACTTTACTCTTCTAAATACTCTGCAACTGCTTGCAAATCTGCTAATCCTCGGTTGAGGCGATTGCGCATTGCTTCATCAAGTTTAGGATTTTGCGATGCGACTTCTTGAATTGCTTCTAGCCATTTGGATATGGGCACATGACGCACGGCTTCGCGGAGTCCCATGTTTGCCAAGATGCCAAGATAAAAACCCGTGAAGTCTTGACCACCATAATCATAGAATCCGTCCCATAGTTCTAATTTTTCGGGTGTGTATTCAAAGTACTGATCGGAGTTGATTGGGGTGCGATCGAGTTGGGGTTGAGGAAGTGGTGGTTTAGTCATGAGTTTTACTACGCTTTTTTAGGCGCTCAATGGTTCAAGATCGACATATTCGCAGAGGGTTTTTGGCTGTGGAATTAGCATCCCATCTTCTACAAGAGACTCTAAATGAAAAGCGATCGCTTCTTGGATTAGAGTTCTGACTTCATCGACGGTTTCAGCGACAGCTACACAATCAGGTAAATCAGGAACATAAGCCCCATAGCTAGTTTCTCCTGTTTCAATCACAACTGCATATTTCATAACTCAAATATTGCTTTATATTCATGAGTAGATTAAAGCGTTCGCTACTTTCATATTTTGCCATAGGCGATCGCTACGAAATCTCTAGGTATTGTCGTATTACTTGACGAATCTCAGTACAGTCAGAAAAAGCGTCATTGGCAATTGCTTGGTCGGCGGATATGCCAGGGTATCGGAACTCAACAGCATAGGCTGTTAGCTCATCAAGGTTATTTCGTAGATTTTCCCAACTTGGCTCTACTGTCAAGAATGCATCTAGCAATTTGGTTAGGTCATGGGTTCTACCAAAGGCAATATTATTTTCTTGCAGACAGGCTTTTAAGTATTTCTCTATGCATTGCTGACTATGGAAGCAGACGGCATCATAGTTGGGATTGTTTGCAACATCGATTTCTCTTTGGGCAGTTGCGAAGTCGCCTTCTGCTTTATCAACCCACTCTTGCGTGATTGGCTTCATAGAGAATACGACCTCTTTTGAGAATGTCTTGAATAAAAAAATCACCCATGTCTAAACGCTGTTGAATTTGTTTGGATGTCCGAGCGATTAAATCGAGAGAGAAAGTTGGTCTAAGCTTTTTGCGGATTTCGATCGCTTTATAAACTGGTAGTCCTTCAAATGGCAATATCACCAGTAAATCAACGTCAGAGTCTTGGTTTGGTTGACCATAGGCATAGGAGCCAAACAGAATAATTTGTTCGGGCTGAAACTGCTCGACAATCTGTTGGCTAAATGCTTGAATTTGGCTATGGCTAATCATTTGACTAAAGCTTCATGGCTTAATTCGTTTTTATAATAACATTAGGGCGATCGCTACTCTCATATTCTGCCATAGGTGATCGCTTTACAATGGAACACCTTCTGCCGCAATCTTTAGGTGGTATGGATGAGGTGGACAATCTCGCACTTGCTTGTTCGCGATGCAATAGTCGCCGCTACAATTTCATGACTGGTATCGATCCTGACACGGAAATAGAAGTAACTCTTTTTAACCCACGTCAACAGAACTGGTCAGAACATTATGTTTGGTCGATTGATAGATTACAGATTGTTGGCAAAACCGCAGTTGGTCGTGCTACTTGCCAGAGATTAGATCTCAATGACGATCGCCACAATGACAGATTTATCATCCGAGCGAGAGCGCTATGGCTCAGAGGTGGTTGGCATCCTCCCGATGGTGATCTTTGTTTGTAGATAAGCGATCGCTAATCTCACCTTCTGCTACATGAAGTTTGAGTTTCTTTAATGCTCTTCTAAATAATCGGCAACTGCTTGCAAATCTGCTAAGCCTCGATTTAGGCGATCGCGCATTGCTTCATCGAGTTTAGGATTTTGTAAGGCGACTTCTTGAATAGCTTCTAGCCATTTGGATATCGGCACATGACGCACGGCTTCGCGGAGTCCCATGTTTGCCAAGATGCCAAGATAAAAGCCTGTGAAATCTTGCCCTCCATATTCATAGAAGCCGTCCCATAGTTCTAGTTTTTCGGGTGTGTATTCACAGTATTGATCGGAGGTGATTGGGGTGCGATCGAGTTGGGGTTGGGGGAGTGGTGTTTTAGTCATAATTTTTACTACTATATTGCCCCAAAACCTAATTTTATTGCTTTTAGCACTGCTATAGATTTTTGCGTAAGATTGAACTAGCACTACCTTAATATTTTGCTATGTGAAGTTTAGATTCCAGTGCGATCATACTAATTGGATGAGATTCCACCCCAATCACTCATATTGATAAATAATCCCTTTAAAAAAGAATTTTCAAGATGATATGTTATTGTCTGACAACAGGTTCTAGTATGAGATAACCATTGACTGTTTCATTTTTACCAATCAAAGCCAATTCACTTTCAAACTCAGTTGGCGTTAAGTGTGAAGCCTCTAGTAACTTATATTGTTCCACATAGCCTTCCATCGTATTACTTCTTGCCACAAGCTTTTGCAGGAACGGTAAAACTTTAAATTTTTGCCTGTCAACTTCTTTCTCTAAAATTTTACCTGCCTTTTGACTAGCAAAATTGAAAAGAGATGTGGTAACTTTCATAGCTCCTTTTCCGACATCGGTATAACCATCCTCGTCATACCAAGGTCTTGTTTTGTTTCTTAATTCATCAATCCATGAATAGCCTTTTTCTTCGTCATAGACAAAATCAAGCCATCCAACAAGAGTGGAAATTGGTAATTCTTTGGCAAAATCGCTAAACAAAAGTCGCTCTGGATTGTCACCTAATATTATTTCTTTAGCAATACGTCTGGACTGATCTTTCCAGAAAATATTTGTTTCTACAATATCCTTCAGCGCCATATCTAACATTCCTAGCTCTGCAAAGCAACGAGAATGAGCAAGAGATGTTAAGCAAAAATATTCCTCAAATGCAATTGCTAATTCAATAGTATCAGCACTAGCTAACAACTCTTTATATTTGAGACTAACTGGACCAAATATATTCTTTGCATTAAAAAGCATTGTATGACGATGATCTGGATTTTTAATGTCAGATATATTAAGTAAGTCTCTTAATGCAGATGCAAGTTTAGACCGTTCTTCAAGCTCTAAGAGTGTACGAATAGCCTTAACATCTTTTTGGATTTCATTTAATTGTCCTTCCAGAGCTTTAAGTTTTTCATTTAGAACAACGAATCCAACAGATGAAACAAGTAGATTTAGCCCTGATAAAGCCATTGTTCCATTTGCTATTTGGAATAGTTGTTGTACACCTGTAGTAAGGTTATTTACTTGTCCAGAAAGCTTATGTAATTGATAGGTATTTGCGACTCCCACTATATTAGATATAGGAGATAGTAGTGGTAATCCTATAGATTTACCAGCAATAGGTAATAAATGTCTAACAATTTGACCAGCATTTTTTGTGCCAGATGCCCATCGAATTACCCCACCATAAAGTTTGTACTGCCCTGTAAGTAAACCTAATATAACTTGTTGTGGGATAGCACGTGAAACGGTTAACCCTAAAAGTGATTCCAGCATAATTCCTTAGTATTCAAGCAGACTTAATCTCTAGCAGATAAATGCACTATCATCTTACTGCATTTATCCTAATTAACAATCGCCTCTTATTGTATTTATTTAAATGGTGATCGCTGTTTTGTTATCCCCTTAAACACTTATTTACGACTCAATTTATCTCTAAGAATTTCTTGCATTTCTTCTAAATCTGCATCAGTTTTTGGAAAAGGAAATTTGGGGCTATTGGGATTTCCGCGTTTGATTAGAGCAGCGATCGCCTCATCATCCTCGTGATTAGCCAAGATATAAGCCCGTAATTCTTGGCGAGTCATTTTACTAAAGTCAGGCTTCATCATTAAACCTCCATTGACCATCAGAAAAAATCAAAACTTCTAAGCTCTCAGTTACGCCAGCCAAAATGAAAACTGTACTAGTATTCGCATTGTAGCGAAATATATGTATTGGTTGATAGCCGTTTGAGAGCATTTGGCAAACTCTAACACAGGCGATCGCTTGGTCTACAGTTTGCATGATTGACTGATAAATTTTATAAACCCTACTTTACGGGATTTTAAAGTTTCAAACCAAGTTTAGTTTTCGGGCAAGCTGTGTGATTTTCGCAACTAGGCAAGCCTGTCAAAAAGATGTAATAATTTGTAACAGAATTAACAAGCGATCGCTTAACCATCGGATCGCAACGATCAAAACCATGGAACCCGAATCAATAAATACGGAAACCTCTGGCGCAGAAACTAAGCCCGTACTCAATATCACCATAGTTGAAGCCTCTGAAGTCAAAGAAGAACCCCATCGTCATGAATGTGGCGTATGTGGCTATATATACGAACCCTCCATAGGTGATGCCAAACGGAATATTCCTGCGGGTACTCCCTTTGAAGAAATCGCCGCAGACTGGCGTTGCCCCGTCTGTAATACCAAGAAAAAATCCTTCTCAGATATCGGTGTAGCCGCAAAACCATCTGGATTTACCGAAAATCTAGGCTATGGATTTGGCGTTAATGTCCTCACCCCAGGACAAAAAAACTTACTAATATTCGGCGCTTTGGCACTTGCCGTAATTTTCTTTATTAGCCTTTACGCACTAGATTAATTTCTTTATTTAGTATCATTCTTTATTTTTTCTTTCCAAAAAATTTCATGAAAAAAAGTATAAAACGCTTTCTTAGCTCATTTTCGCTTTGTGTATTGGTAATTTGCGTAACTCTATTTGGGGCGGGGATGCCTAATGCTTTGGCAACTAGTGGCACTTGGCATAAGGTCGAACTACCAGTAGCGATCACCCCCCTCGATCTGTGGTTTGACAAAAACGATCCTAATCATGGTTGGCTAGTTGGCACTGACGCAACCTTACTCGAATCCATTGATGGTGGCAACACTTGGGAAGAGCGCAAACTCGATCTCGGAGATAGCATTTATCGCTTCTCATCAATTAGCTTCTCTGGAAACGAAGGATGGATTACGGGGCAGCCTGCTCTCCTGCTACATACCACTGATTCTGGCAAATCTTGGTCACGCATCGGACTTAGCTCCAAGCTTCCTGGCGATCCCTTTGCGATCGTTGCTTCTGGCAAAAACTCCGCCGAAATGGTCACAGATTTGGGCGCAATCTATGCAACTCAAGATGCTGGTCAAAATTGGAAAGCTCTAGTTACCCAAGCCGTCGGCAATGCCCGTAACCTCAACCGTAGTGAAGATGGTCGGTATGTTGCAATTTCAGCAAATGGCAACTTTTATTCGACATGGCAACCAGGCGATCTGACTTGGATACAACACAATCGTAATAGCTCTCGTCGCGTCCAAAACATGGGCTATACTCCCGACAATCGCCTATGGATGCTCAATCGTGGCGGTCAAGTCCAATTTAGCGAAGTTGGCGAATTTGAGACATGGGAGAAAAAGCAAACTCCTAAAGAAGGTGGTGGATTTGGTCTACTCGATCTTGCCTACCAAGACGAAAATAATGTCTGGATTTCTGGTGGCAGTTCGCGCTTGCTGCATAGTGAAGATGGCGGCAAAACTTGGAAACGCGATCTCTCCGCAGCTAATGTCGGCGCAAACCTTTATCAGATTTACTTCTTCTCTAGCGATCGCGGTTTTGTAATTGGTCAAAACGGCACATTGCTAGCCTATTCCCCCGATTAAAAAAGCCTCGCTTGGCGAGACTTTTTTCTATCGACCTAATGCGTGGAGTGCGTTAATTGCATCCGCGCATTTTTGTGTGAATGCTTCAAGGGTGGCGCGATCGCTTGAATCAGGTGGTGGAATTAGTTCGCCAATTCTTACTGTTACAGGCTTAAACAATTTCGGAAATTTGGCTCCCTTTGGAAAAATCGTATCTGTTCCCCACACGCTAACAGGCAAAAAAGGAGCTTGTGTCTTCGATGCAATCATAGCTGCGCCTAATTTGGGGTCAGTGATCCGACCATCAACAGTACGAGTTCCTTGCAAAAAAATTCCCGTTGCCCAGCCCTTGTTAATCGACTCGATCGCCGATCTGATTGCCGCGCGATCGCCTGCCCCACGTTTTACAGGATATGCTCCAAAGGATTGAATCGCTTGTTTGAGTAAAGGCACTTCAAATAATTCTTCTTTAGCCATAAATGCTACAGGGCGACCCATACAGCTACCCACGATCAAAGGGTCAAAGTCACTAGCATGGTTACTAACCACGATGAGATTGCCAGTGAGAGGCACGTTTTCAGTGCCATAAATGCGCTCTTGGTACAACAAATATAACAGTGGTCTTACGACAGTCCACTTAAACATTTTATAGAAGATAGGATTGCCGCCTTTATTTTTACCGTTTTCCATCTACAAAATTCCTAGAGCATTAAGATAAAAATAGCAGTAACAGCGCCGCGCTTCACATTCCGATCTGACTTACTAATTGCTACTACGTCACTATCCCAAATCAGAGAGGAGACACAAAGCTATGCCTCTCTCTTGCTAACTGCCTGAAAGGTTGCTACCTTGCTGCAACCATTGCTCGGTAGTATAGGTTTTGAGAGATAAAGCATGAATAGTTGTGTGCATTTGCTCGGATAGAGCGGCATAGACCATCCGATGTTGTTGCATCGTTGTTTTACCTACAAAACTTTCAGAAACTACGATCGCATCATAATGACCGCTACCTGCTGGGGCATTCATTCGCCCCTGATGGTGCTTATGCAAATCGCTACGATCTTCAATTTCGACGATTTTTGCACCGATTTTTTCTTTCAAGATATTTTTAATTGTGGCGATCGTATCCATCTTTTTCTGCTGTGGTGTTGTGATTTTATTTAATATGAATTTATCGTAAATCTTCAGCCACTATTTGAAGCAGCTTAATCCAGATAATCATCAATCAATATCAACATTTTGCCATTTTAGGACTTACGCAAAAATGGCTTGAAACCCACATTTCAACGTAGGTGCAATTCATGAATTGCACCTACATTTCGTTCTTTTGTGTAAGTCCTCCAATTTTTAGGTTCCTTGGGTAGGACATAAAGTTCGTTCTCTTTTGATTTCAGAGATTGCTTCATAAAGACTGGCTACGAGGCTTTTACTACGAATTATATGATTGCAGTTCGCGCTAATTAGGTTGCCTTACGCCCAAACGCATAAAAAATGGTGATATCATTCCAGATTCCTTGATTAGTTTCTATGGACTCTAATTCTGCATCAAATTCTAGTCTAGCTTGTGATAGCTGTTCAGAGGTAAGCTTTAATAGGGGATTCGGATACTGACCAGGTGTTGGAGATGAGCCACTACCCACCCACATACTCTTTGCCTTTTCTAGATTAATGTAACTACCATCTTGTTCTACCTTAATGTCAACCTGTACAAAACCTGATTGCAGCAAAAGATCATGGCATTTCTCAATAGTTCCTGTAGGCTCGCTGAATAACAAAGAAACCCCATACTTTTTCAGTACTTTCTGGGCTACAGTTCCAGCCACAAAAGCAGTGTCTGCAAAGGCATGGAATCCCAGTATTCCTCCTGGCTTAAGAAATTGATGCCAAAGTCGCAACGCCCCTAGCAAATCAGACATCCAAATTAGTGCAGATGAACAGAAAATGAAGTCAAAGTTATTTTTTGGAAGGTCTATTGTTTCAGCATCTGCAAGCTGAAACTCAACATTATACAAGCCCAGGGATTTAATCTTTTGTCTAGCTTGTTCAATCATTCCACTGGAAATATCTATACCAATTACTTGACCCTCATTGCCCACAATTTGTGCTGCCTTGATTGCAACCATACCTGTTCCAGTTGCAATATCTAAGATGCGCTGACCAGAACTAATCTGGGTATATTCAACCAGACGATGAGCAATACGAGGATGCCAATCACCATCGTCATAATTAGAGCTACGACGACTATACAGATCTGCAATTTGTCTTTTGTAGTCATTTAGCTTTAGTTGGTAATCCATTTAGGTAGATCTTCTCCTAGACTTAATCACTTCACTCCATATTAGTAGACTGTTAAAGGTAATTTGGCGATTAACGCAAAGTTATATGCATGACTTATTGAAGCGGTTTTGTCCGCCAATAATTGCTTAATCATCTGATAAGACAAGGCAAAACTTGCATTGCTATAGTTTGAGAATGCAGAAGCTGATGATAGGGTTATTGGAGATTGGGGCTTAGTCTAAAAATCTTGCAAAACAGGCAATCATAGAGTTTAATTTATACAAGAAGACTCAATCATCAGATTTGTAAATGAAAATATTTGTCTATCATACGCCTGAGTTAGTGCCTACTGAAGGCAATCCTGATTGCGCGATCGCTGTGGATATTCTGCGGGCAACTACCACGATCGCTACTGCACTTGCCGCAGGAGCCGAGGGAGTTCAGGTGTTTTCCGATCTTGATGAGTTAATGCGAGTCAGCGAAGCACATCCGCCAGAGTTGCGAATCAGGGTCGGGGAGCGTGGGGGTAAGACTGTAGAGGGTTGTGATTTGGGGAATTCACCCTTTGACTTTACTCCTGAAGTAGTGAAGGGTAAGCGGATTTTTATGAGTACTACCAATGGCACGCGATCGCTGCAAAAAGTCCAAAATGCTAAGAGTGTTTTGGCTTGTGCGATGATTAACCTTGGTTCTGTGTTGAAATATTTGCGCGAAACTAAGCCTGAAACCATTTGGATCGTTGGTTCGGGCTGGGAAGGTAGCTACTCGCTCGAAGATACGACCTGTGCGGGTGCGATCGCGGCAAATCTCGAAGGTGAAGCTGACTTTGGTAATGATGAAGCAGTCGCCGCAGCAACTCTCTATAAAGCTTGGAAGGGAGAGGTTGAGGAATTATTTTATCAAGCTAGTCACGGCAAACGCTTGCTAAACCTTGACTGTGCTGAGGATATTGCCTACTGTGCCAAGATTGATGTTGTTGATGTATTGCCCAAACAATCTAGTGCAGGCTTGCTAGTTGCCGCCTAGTATAGCGATTTTCATTTTGCCTGTGGCAAAATGAGAACTCAAAACCTTCTATTGGGGTTGATTTTTGTTTTCAAATGAGTACGCACTCATTTGAAAACCGCTATAGTACTAGATTGAGTAAGCATTAATTTCCCTTGTAGCCATGCCACCGTCTCAATGTTCCTCTCTGCTCATGACTCCCTTGGCAAAACAAGTGGCAAATATTACTGGATCTACGTCAAAGCCAGAACGTCTTACTCCGCCTCTAAAATGGGCTGGTGGTAAGCGTTGGCTTGTGCAACATTTGCAGCATACTTGGCAAAAGCATAGCGATCGCCGTTTGGTAGAGCCATTTTGTGGTGGATTAGCGATCGCGTTAGGTTTACAGCCTCAAAAAGCCTTATTAAATGACATCAATCCCCATGTAATCAATTTCTATAAATGTTTGCAAAAAGGATTGAAACTGGAAATTGACACCAAAAATATGCGTGATTTTTATTACGCTCAGAGGGTAGAATTTAATCGCTTAATCCAAGTTGGTGAAGCGGACACACCAAAAGCCGCACAACTATTTTATTATCTCAATCGTACAGGCTATAACGGGCTTTGTCGGTTCAATCAGAAAGGAGGCTTTAACGTTCCATTTGGGAAATACAAAACTATAAATTACAATCCAGATTTCTCAGCATATAAACCTATTCTTTCACAATGGAAGTTTGTAAATTTGGATTTTGACAAGATTTCTATCTCCTCAAACGATCTAATATATGCCGATCCTCCCTATGATGTCGAGTTTCGCCAATACTCTAAAAATGGCTTTGAATGGTCAGAGCAAGAGCGTCTAGCCCAATGGCTAGCCAATCAAAATTGTCCTGCGATCGCATCTAATCAAGCCACCGATCGCATTCTTTCTCTCTACAAAGATTTGGGATTTGAATACAAAATTCTCGATGCTCCGAGGAGAATTAGCTGTAACGGCGATCGCATTCCTGCCAAGGAAATGCTTGCCTATAAAGGATTTGAGAAAGGGCTTGAACTATCATGAGTCTTCGGAATACGGAAACTGGTGCGGTTTTAGAGCAAATGGTATTGCATTCTCTAATTTATGGCGGCTATCTCTATCAGTCACAGCAATACATTGGTAGTCGTCCAGGCGGAGGAAAACATAAAATTGATGTAGTGGCAAATCGCGGCGATCGCAATGTTTTGATTTCTCTCAAATGGCAACAGGTGGGTGGTACTGCCGAACAGAAAGTACCCTTTGAAGTGATTTGTTTAATGGATGCAATGGAACAGAATCCTAATTATCAAAAAGCTTATTTGGTGCTCGGTGGTGAAGGCTGGACTTTACGGGAGTTCTACATTTCAGGGGATTTACAACAATATATTCCCTATGGCGATCGCGTAGAGATTGTCACCCTTGAGAGATTTATTATGAAAGCAAATATGGGGAAACTTTAATAGATTAAAATACTTGCTGCCATGCAAAAATCACATCAGGAAAAGCAAGCATTGAAAACGTATCATTCTCCTCATAGCGTTGCATTCTTTTATATCCTAATGCCGATGGTTGTGAATATCCCTCAATGATCTTTCTATTCACATCGAATAACCACATCTCAGGAATACCAGCCGCAGCGTAAAGGGGCATTTTGACTTCGCGATCGTAGGTGACCGTGCTATCAGCAACCTCAACGATCAGCAAAATATCCGCAGGCGTTGGCAAGCTATCTTCATAAAAATCATCACGAAGTTTGAGGATCGCGAGATCTGGTTGTGGTTCTGAATTATCAACTAGACGAATTGGGTTTTGCACCGAAACTATAATGCGATCGCCTAATTTCTTTGTGGTGAGCGTAACCAGACGATTTACACAAGCAGCGTGTTTTCTACCAATTGGGGACATTTCTGCAATTTCTCCATTAATTAATTCGAGGCGATCGCCCTCAGCAAAAACACCAGCTTCATGCATCAGGTGATATTGCTCAGTTGTAAATTTGCGCGTAGGTAGTTGAACTGTCATAAA
>CAIJEA010000270.1 GCA_903819605.1 uncultured cyanobacterium
CGGCGCGAAGCGCCGCAACTCATTTATTGGGTTTTATGTCCTAAGCAAACCTTGCTGTGCTATAGCTACACTAAATATCTAAATATCTTCGTCATCCCATTTTGCTTGGGTATAGCCAAGTTCGGTTGCGGCTGCTTGCTCTTCACTGGTGAGTTCTTCCCAAAGTTTTTCAGCCGATTCGGGGATGTCGTCGTCTCCTTCCCAGCTAGACTGAGTCCAACCTAAAATCCCCCAGAGTTTTTTGTCTTCGCTAGACAAATCGTCCCATTCAGGAAAATCTAATTCATCAGCCCAATTTTCTTCGTTCCAGCCTAGTTGAGTCCAAAGATTTTGTTCAGCAGTGCTCAGATCCGACCAACTTAATTCGCCCCAAAATTCATTAGGGTCACCAGTTACTTCACGGATAGTAGTCATAGAAAACCTTCTAGCAAATTAGAGTTCATTTAGATTTCATCATAGGTTTTGTTCGACTTGAGAAGCAACAGCTAAAATTTAACCTTTTCAGAGGTTTAGTCTATGCTTTGCTTAGGCAAAATCCAAAAAAAGAGATGAGAGTCGCGACTCTCATCTCTTTTTTATTTTGGGAACTAGTTGACATTAATTCTTAATTAGCTCTATATTCAAACTAGTTATTTATAGTTATTCTCAATAGTGTTAGATTTGAATTATGCTTGCTCCATTCTTAATCATGTTCCGAGAGGGTGTTGAAGCAGCCCTAATCGTTGGCATTATTGCCAGTTATCTTAAACAAACTGGGCGTTCTCATCTGATGAAGATGATTTGGGTTGGTATTGTTTTAGCAACTTTGCTCTGTCTAACTATTGCCTTAATATTGCAAATAGGTCAGCATGAATTTCCCCAGAAACAACAAGAGTTTTTTGTCGGTATAATTTCGGTTTTAGCAGTTGGTGTCTTGACTTGGATGGTGTTTTGGATGCGGCGCGCTGCCCGCTCGATCAAAGGTGAACTTGAGTCTCAAGTTGAGTCTGCTATTCAGTCAGGTAATAAATCTGGAGATAAATGGAGTTTGGCTCTAGTTGGCATGGCATTTCTAGCTGTTGCCCGTGAAGGTTTGGAGTCTGTAGTATTTTTGCTGGCAACCTTTCAGCAAAATATTGGGATTGAAGCTCCAATTGGCGCATTTTTGGGTTATGCATCTGCGATCGCAGTTGGTGTTGGTATTTATCAAGGCGGGATTCGCATCGATCTCAAACGATTTTTTAAGTGGACGGGTGCATTTATTATTTTGGTCGCCGCAGGATTATCGGCAGGTGCAATCCGCGCTTTTCACGAAGCAGGTGTTTGGAATTTATTGCAAACAGTAGTATTTGATGCCAGTGAAACTTTACCTAACCACAGCATTTTTGGCGTTATTTTATCAGGACTATTTGGCTATAACGATACACCTACTGTTAGTGAGGCGATCGCTTATTTTGGCTATCTCATCCCAACGATGTTTCTATTTTTAGCTGGTCATAAATCTAAGCGTAAAGCTCGATATTTCTGGGGATAAAGGATTTTTCTTTCCCAATTATCAATTTCAACTGCGATTTCTTTTCTCAGAATAATTTTTAAGGATAAATAAAATGAATAGATTTTCTAAGCCTAATGTTAGGCGTGGTTTCACATGCTTATTTTTACCGACGACAATTGTGGCGATCGCAGTTGGTGCTGTGTCTTGTTCAATATCTCAGTCTAGTGAACCTCAAGACGCAACTATTAAAAAGGTATCCGTAACCGCAACAAATAAAGGCTGCGATCCTGTACAAGTTGATACCACCGCAGGTAAAACCATTTTTGTAATTACGAATAGAGGCGACAGTCCATTAGAGTTTGAGATTCTTTCTGGCGTTAAGGTGATTGAAGAAAAGGAGAATATTGCTCCTAATTTCGTTCAGGAACTCAAAGCAAATTTGGAAGAAGGGGAATACGATCTAATCTGCGGTAAAAAAGGACTTCCGAAAGGCAAACTGATTGTCAAAG
>CAIJEA010000271.1 GCA_903819605.1 uncultured cyanobacterium
CGATCGCTCCACAGCAAGTTTCGCAAGATATTCAAGTAGAAGACCACGCACCGATGCTAGTTGTAAGCTTGGGAATACAAGGAGCCTATGGCTATGAGAGCTATCAAGAGAATGTCGCGAAATTAAAGCAATGGCTAGCAAGTCATCCAGAATATGAGATTGCGGGAGAGCCAAGAGAATTTCTCTACGATTCGCCCTTTACGCCTGCACCATTAAAACGTCGCGAAGTCCAAATTCCTATCCGCAAACTTTGAAAAAATCTTAACTTCCCCAAATATAAATGGAGCCATTCTCCATTTTGAAAATCCTAGCACTTGTTCCATTAGCTTCTTCTGCACCTCTTTGCTGAAAGACAATACCTCCGCGCTCGTCCGTATAAACAAATGGGCGATCGGGAACTGGTCTAAAATAGTCGCTCACTCCATCTTCCCATTTGATATTGACAATTCCTTGATTCATAGAAAAGATACAAGGCATGGATACTTTAGCTTCTCTAGAATCATTTTCAAAATACTTACAATATGCTCTGCGGCTATCAGCTTCGGCTGATAGGGAAATGCCTAAGGTAGCGATCGCGGCAATAGTACTCAGGAAAGCAGATTGAATCTTCATATTTTACCTTTAGTTTTATTAATAAAATATGAGGACAAAAACAAGGAATAATTGTTCCTTAAAAACTTTCGCAACCTTTTTTTCAGTAGTTAAGTTGTTTAATATCTATACAGAAAGGTTGACGGGAGTTGATGGAATTAAAACTACAGCTTCTACTATTAATAATAGTTTCAGTTTTGATTTACATGGAATTGGAGATATTTAGCATATCTCTCTGGTGAAGACATCTGCTGATCAATATTCCATATAAGAACAGCTCCAAGTTCTTCAGCTACCCGTTTGCGTTCTTCTCCAATTGGCAGTGAATGCGAATCTTTGAGCTTGAGATCAAGTTCTCGTATTTTTAAGGCTTTATCCAAAACTTCATCAATATGTTTTGTTATATCATCTCCAAAAAGAAAGATAGACTTGTAACGAGCTTCGCCTAAAATTTGTATTGATCGATCATCAACACGAGCACATTGACGAACGAGCATAAAATATTCCTGTAGTTTTTCGTAGGCTGCAAGACGTTTCTCAAAGAGATCAAGGCGTAGTTTATCTTTAGCCGTTCGGTATTGATTATATGCAATGTAAGTACCAATACTTCCCACCATTAGAGTAATTATTGAGGGAGTTAATTTGACTATAATATCAACCCACAAAAGTATTGGTTGACTGATTTCTGATTGTGAAAGCATTATAGATTTGCAGGCTTTTGAGTTTTACTATTTTAGAGATTGTATCTACTTTCAACAGCAAATGAAATCTAGCTATACAATGTTAAACTACCATTTATCCGAGACTCTACATTCGTGCTATTTTTTAGCATTAGCTATGGAATAAATGGGATGAACTGTCGTAGGAATTTACGGAGTTTTAATAAATCAATAACTTCTCGTATTTTTGGGGAAACTAAATCTTCAGGCGGGATATTGTCGAGCGATCGCAGCTTTTCCATGAGTTCGGTATATTCGGCGGCAGTTAGTTGCTTGCCATCGATGGGCGATCGCGCATCGGTATAGATTTCGGCACGAAGAACTTCTTCAGGCGTATCTTCTTCTGGAGAGGATTGCCGAGATTGCGATTCTGCAAATATTGCACGAGGAAATATGGATAGAGTTGCCATTTGTAAGCCGATCAAAGTGGCGATCGCCAAACTGCGATTTCTTGACTTGTTACGGACTTCGTTATGCGAAGCTTGCTTTAAGTTATCTTCCCAATCTATTTGGAACATCATCACAACCTCCAGAAATTGTTTTGCGTGATTTTTTGCCACTCCAAGCGCATAAATATTGACGTGTTTCTTCGGATAGGTCGATCGCTTTGCTAAAGTCGGCATCTTCCACTACAGCGCCCGTATATTCACCAGTCTCAAAATTGGGTAGATGATTGCGATCTCGGGGGGATGCCGTTTCAAGCTTGCCGTAAAACATTTTGACACGACTGAGATCCGTACCACGTAGATTTGCTTTAACCAAGACTGCACCACCAAAATTTGCACCTGTGAGATCGCAATTATTGAAATTTGACTTAATCAAGTTCGCGCCACTTAAATCAGCATTTCGCAAATCTGTATTACAAATATCACGACCTGCCAACATCATTCCCAAATTAACTACTCTTACTCCATTAGCAAGATCGACAACATAGCCGCCAGTTCCATCAAGAATTGGACGACCTAACAATCCATCGCGTTTAAGTGGAGTTAATAGATTGGCACTTGATAAAAAACGAATAATTTTAGCTCGTCCATCAGCATTGCAACCACCTAGTAAAGCGGCAGTTCTAGCTTGCGCGATCGCTCGTTCTAGGGGCCAATCCTCTAGTTGTCCTTGTGGATCGAGAACTAGATCGGAAATTCCTTGAAAATAAGAGTCAATGGTTTGTTGTTGGGTGATTACATTTTGTTGCCCTGTAAGACTTTCTGAGATCTGATTTTGTCGCCATGCTACCCACACCGCCAAAATCGCAATTAAAATCTGTCCTACTGCTCCTAACGCTTCCCACTTCAGGCTATCAAACCATCGCGCAAAGGCAAGATCCAGCTCAGTAACATGAGCAGCCATGAATGTCGCCACACCAGCTAAAATGCACGACAGAGTAATATCCCAGCGCTTTGCTAAAGGAGAATTGGCGATCGCCGTTAGAAACGGCGGTAAGAGAATTGGCAGGATAATCGTCGAGATTATGGCAAGACCGATATAAACCAGTTCATCGTGGTCTAGATACATTGCGATGATTGCCACAACGGAGGCGATCGTGGCGATGGTTAGGAAAACCGCTTTAATTCGAGAATTTGATAGAGCCAATCTAGTTAATACTATTGGATTTACTGAGAATCACGATAAAGGCTGTATTCGCCCCAATAATATTAACAAGATTATTGCAATTTGAGTTAATAGGGCTAATGAACTGCGACATTGCACACAAAGAAAGATGAATTAAGCCAATCGATAGCAAAAAAAGAGTTAGACAGTACAAACTAAAGCCCAAAATATGAGTTGCGGCGCTTCGCGCCG
>CAIJEA010000272.1 GCA_903819605.1 uncultured cyanobacterium
TAAAAACGCCTTTGCCCGCGATCGCATATTCACTAGCGGTTAATACATTCACAATTTGCTGAATTGCCTTGTTAGAAATATCTGCCCATCGCTTTTCGAGTTCCACTTCTGCTTTATCTAGCAAATACTCCCATAAACGCATTGAGATCTCGACTGGACAATAATTAGAGATGAATTTTTTCGGTTGATCGGTTTTCGCACTTAATAGAACTTGTTTTACCGCTTCTACTTTAATTGTGGGAATCCAATTAACAGCTAATTTGGCTTGATAGTTGCAATCATGCAATTCTCGCGCCGCCCATGCGGACAATTTCAGAACGGCGGGACCACTCAATCCCCAATGTGTTATTAATAAAGCGCCTGATTGTTCCAATTGATTGCGAGCAGATTTTTTCTTTTCAGCACTAGAATTTGATGTTAAAAGTTTAACTGTGGCAGGATTTACACTCACACCTGCGAGTTCATGCAGTTTAGAATCCTTGATATTAAAAGTAAAAAGAGAAGGAACGGGTGGTTCTAGTTCATGTCCTAGCGATCTAGCGATCGCATAGCCTGATGGACTGCTTCCTGTAGCTAATAACAGGCGATCGCAAATGAGACTTTCGTTTTTGAGAATTACATCAAATTTGCGATCGCCCAAATGCTCGATCTTTTGTACCAAAACATTTGTGCGTAAATTAACACCAGCCTTTTTAGCGGCAAACATCAAGGCTTCGACAATCGTCTCTGAATCATCGGTAGTAGGAAACATCCTGCCATCAGCTTCCGTTTTTAGCTTTACCCCTTCCGTATTAAACCAGCGCACTACATCTAAAGCTTGAAATCGTGAAAAAGCACCTCGTAAAGCTTTGCTTCCTCTAGGATAGTTCTGCACTAATTGTGAAGGTTCAAAGCAATGATGCGTAACATTGCAACGTCCTCCTCCTGAAACTCTTACTTTAGCTAGAGGTTGTCTTCCTGCTTCTAGCAAAGTTACTCGCGTATGTGGAGCTTGTGCAGCGTGGATTGCCCCAAAAAATCCTGCTGCTCCTCCTCCAATTACAACAACTTCCGTACTCATGTATTTGCTCTTGTCTCTAGCTCTTGTTATCTTGACGACAAGATTGAAATATATTGATTACTTCTTGGGGAACTTGCTTAGTTTCTCTGGCGGCAGTATCTATTTTTAGAAACTCGGCAAAACTATACTGCGATCGCAACTTGTCAAAGCTACAAGCACAAAACTCTTTACTATTAGTAAATCCACAACCCTTCATGAAGGTTTTGCTTACTTCTTGAGGATACTCATATTTTTCTTGCGTGGCTGGTTTGCTTTCTTGTGCACTTGCAATAGAGATTCCACTATTGACTAAGACAAATGTACTAAGAATGAATAATAGATGATGACGCATATTGACTTGATTAGTAATTTTGGCTAAGCGCATAGTCCATCATATTATACTAATTCAATAATATCGCTACCATTTTTGTGCTTGAAACCATTACTGGGTTTAGCTTTTAGTTCTCTTAATTATTATCATTCATATTTAAGGAAGTTGGCATTAGTAATTAAGATCGGCAAGAAGCATTGCCTTAAAATGTCAAAAGATACTACAACGCCAAGTGCCAAACTATACTTTTGTTTCTTATAATTTCTATCATCGGGATGACTGCGTAGATCGCGATTTCGTGACAACATCTATATAGTGATCCAGTTTTGCTTGAGCGTTTGAATGAAATCTCCTGACCGTTTATTAATTGTTGATGATGTTCCCGACAATCTGTTTTTAGTTCGGACTATTCTCGAAGAAGAGGGATACGAGATTGTTACATCATCAAATGGTCAGGAAGCTTTAAAAATAGCTGAATCTGAGCCTCCAGACTTGATTTTACTGGATGTGATGATGCCGAAAATGGATGGCTACGAGGTGACTCGCCGCATCAGAGCGATGAAGGATTTACCTTTTATTCCGATTTTGCTTATAACAGCTTACGATCGCGCAAATGCAGTTAAGGGGCTAGACCTCGGCGCTGATGAATTTATTCGCAAACCGATCGAAGCGGATGAACTATTGGCAAGGGTGCGATCGCTACTTAGACTGAAACATAGTATTGCTGAACGCGATCGCATTGATCGCCAAAGACAGGATTTTGTATCGCGCCTAACCCACGATCTTCGCACACCACTAGTTGCCGCAGATCGTATGCTAGGGCTTCTCCAAGACGGTGTATTGGGGGAGATCTCGCCAGAAATTCGCGAAGCCTTAACAATTATGGGACGCAGTAATCGTAATTTACTAGAAATGGTAAATAAGCTTTTAGATGTCTATCGTTATGAATCGGGCAGTAAAACAATTAATTTGCAGCCTCTGAATTTGCGGGAACTACTTGAGCAGGTAGTACAAGAACTCAAACCGATCGCTATTTCTAAAAATCTTGAACTTTCTGCCGAGCTTGATGATATTCATGAAGTTAAAGGCGATCGCTTAGAGCTACTACGCGTATTTAATAATTTGATTGGTAATGCACTCAAATTTACTGAATCGGGTATTGTTCATGTTAGCTTAAAGCAAAATAAAACCGAGACAATTATTGAGATCGCTGATACTGGTACGGGGATTCCATTAGAAGAGCAACCGTTCTTGTTCCAAAGATTTAGCCAAGGTAGCCACCAAAAGCAAGGAAGTGGTTTAGGTTTATACCTATCACATTACATAATCAGCGCCCACAATGGCAAAATTTCTGTGAAGTCATCACCAAATCCAGATTCTCAACAAGGGTCTACTTTCATTGTGCATCTTCCCAACATTACGCTATGAGTACTCACCAACTCCAATACGACAAGCTCCTTAGCCATTACAGTAATCCGCTTGAGGCGATCGCACTTTTACGCGAATATCGACCTTATTTTGAGCTAATTCCTAGCTTGCGTCGTCCCAGCGATAGTTTGCTCTCAGTTCCACTGCCTGTAGTCAAGTTAACCAGTTCTAACTTGACCCACAGCCATATTCAACTGCAATGCGATCTAGCTTTGATCATGTGCGATCCAGATTGGAAGGTAAAAACTGGACGTGAAATTTTTGTGTTTATCCATCGTCCTAACGAAGACTATTCGGCATTGTTACAACGCTGGAGGCAAGTAGAAGTAGCCCTTGGCGAGGAATATTATTGGCTTTTGCCTTGGAAACATCGGAGCATTATTAGCGATCGTGGCGAATATCACTATCCACTTTTTGTGACCCTCGATTATTCTCCTGCGCGTATTAATAAAGGGTTAGAAGGAGCATCGCTGCCTCATGTTAGAGCCTCGACTCCAGCGATCGAGGCAGATACTGAAGACAATCAAGAAGATGTAATCTGCGATCCTACTCAATAAAAGGAGCATGGAGCGACAAATTTAGGACTGCTATATCTAGATCTTTTTCATAAATTAAAACCTAAAGCGCTGTAGGATATGAATTTGCAAGAAATTTAGATTAAATATCTTAGAACAAATTAATGACTTCTCAATTGCGCGTATATGTCCCTCCCCATCCCGTCATTCGTCACTGGCTGACCATTGCGCGGGAGAAGCATACACCAGTTCCACTATTTCGGACGGCGATGATCGAGATGGGTAAATGGCTTACCTATGAGGCAGTTCGTGAATTTTTGCCAGTACAAGAAGTTGATATAGAAACTCCATTAGCAACTGCTTCAGGACAAGTGATTGACAGTTCTATTCCTTTGGCTTTTGTCCCAATTTTACGAGCTGGACTATCGATGCTCGAAGGTTGCCAAAA
Source organism: uncultured cyanobacterium (assembly GCA_903819605.1). Classification (GTDB taxonomy): domain Bacteria; phylum Cyanobacteriota; class Cyanobacteriia; order Pseudanabaenales; family Pseudanabaenaceae; genus Pseudanabaena. The sequence goes on from CAIJEA010000272.1 coordinate 3,762, forward strand.
TCTATTGCCAACTGCAAGTGTCTATCATCTAGGCTTGGCTCGTAATGAAGAAACTCTTGAAGCTAGTTGCTATCTCAATCGTTTACCAGAGAGATTTGAGCCGCAGACGCGCATTTTTATTGTAGAACCGATGATGGCAACAGGTGGCTCGATCATCACAATTCTAAAAATGGTGACCGAGCGCGGGGCTGATGCTTCCTTAATTAGGATTATCAACGCATTATGTGCACCACCCGCTTTACAACTGATCAATCAACAATTTCCTGCGGTACAAATATATTCGGGTTGTATCGATGAAGTAGTGAATGAGAAAGGATGGATTGTCCCTGGATTAGGCGATGCGGGCGATCGCTCTTTTGGAACCGAATAAGAGAGTGGCGGCGCGAAGCCCCGCCACTCTCTTCCCATCAAAAACAAAAGACGATGCA
>CAIJEA010000273.1 GCA_903819605.1 uncultured cyanobacterium
CGCTATGCGCCGCCACTTTCTTTTGGGCTTATTAAAAAAGGGATAGTGCGATGCACTATCCCTTTTTTAATATTTAGACATCGCGACGGCGGAAACGACCGCGGCGCTTGGCATTTTCAGCTTTACGCTTACGTTTTTCACCTGCGGTTTCATGATACTGACAGCGACGAATATCTGCTAGTAAGCCAGCCTTTTGGATTTTTTTCTTAAATCGGCGTAGAGCCGACTCAATCCCTTCATTTTCACCAACGATTATTTGAGTCATGCTTATTCAGGTAGCAAAGTATTATTCTTATTATGCTGTAGTTTGACGCATTTTAATTTAAGCGGCGAGTATCTAGGTTAACAAATCTAAGACTAATTTGTAAAGTGTTTTTTAAAAGTAGTGTCACAGACTCGGTTAACCAAACTCTTTGTCTCCAATGGCGACACTATGCCAGAACTTCTTGCTGTTGGGATTCTAAAAACTCACGGATTCGCTTGATTTGAAAATTACGGGCATAATCGAGAATTTGATCCGCAAAAGGACTAAAGTTCGGATTGGTTTCTTGAAGGATCAGAACTTCATCTTGAATCGCGAGAATATCACCCATACGTACCAGTGACAGTAATTTCTCTAAAGTACAGCTTGGTGGCGAGATCATCTCTTGGGCGTTCTCATCCTCATCGTTACAATCCCGCACAATTCTTGAAGACGGATTAGTAATGTCGAAATTTTCGTATCGCCATTCTAAATTGAGTAGTGATCTGATCGTATAAAACAGGGCATCGGGCTGAATAGGTTTAGCAATAAAAGCATTACAGCCAACTTCAAGACTGAGATCGCGATCTTGATCGAACGCACTAGCCGAAACCATCACGATCGCTGTTCGCTCAAACATCGGTATCTGACGTAACTGTTTTGTGGTTTGATGACCGTCAAGTTGAGGCATCACCATATCTAGCAAAATCAAATCGGGAGCAAATATTTGAGCTTGAGTAATACAATCATTGCCATCGCTCGCCTCAGCCAATATAAAGCCAAGTGGAGCGAGTAAATCGCTCAAAACCATTCTATTCTCGGTTTTGTCATCGACGATCAAAATTTTGCGACGCTCTCCTAGGTAACCTGCGATCGAGCAACTATCTATAGATAAAGGAATATTTTGGTTAGGAATCTCTACTAAGTCAATTTCAAACCAGAAAGTACTGCCTTGATTTAAAGTGCTTTTGACTTGCAGTTTTCCACCCATCATCTCGACAATTTTCTGACAAATGGGTAATCCTAAGCCAGTTCCAGAGTAACGTCTAGCCTGATCTCCAACCTGTTGGAATGGTAAAAAGATATCTTCTAATTTATCAGGATCGATGCCCACTCCTGTATCAATAATCTCAAAACGAACTTTGTAAATCTTTTCGCTACAAGTGTTACTTGTGATAGTCTCAAATTGCTGATGAGCGCTAACAAAAAGAGAGACATTGCCACGATCGGTGAATTTAACAGCATTGCCAAATAAATTAATTAGTACTTGTCGCAAGCGCTTTGCATCACCATACATATTGTTAGGCAGATAGGTAAGCGCTTGATAGACTAAATCAACATCCTTAGAGCGCATCTGCAATTGAAACATATCGGTAATGCTTTGCAGTAACTTAGGAAGATCGAATTCGCTGGGATTGAGTTCTAGCTTTTTAGCTTCAATTTTAGAAAGATCGAGAATGTCATTGAGTAAGGTCAGTAAATGTTCGCCACTGCGTTGAATGATTTCTAGGCCTTCCATATGTTTATTAGGATCGTAGCTGCGCTTCAAGATTTGGGCATAGCCAAGAATTCCGTTTAAGGGTGTGCGTAACTCGTGACTCATATTGGCAAGAAATTCGCTCTTGGCACGGTTTGCCATGTCCGCAACTTCTTTGGCTGATTGCAGCTCTTTTTCGGCAAGTTTGCGATCGGTGATATCTGTCCCTACTGATAAAATCTCGATTAGCTCTCCCCGATCGTTATAGATAGGTTTATTTGACCAAGTGACCCAGACACGTTTTCCATCTTTGCAGATATTCTCATTCTCATTGAGTTGATATTTCTCTGGAGCGCAGCATATTTCTTGGATCATATTTCGTAAGTCGTCGTCTGTGACACTGCGCGCTGACACGATCGTATCTAATACACATTTGCCAATGACTTCTTCAATTTGATAGCCAAAAAATTTCAATCCATAATCATTTAAAAAGCAAATACTACCTTCGGTATCCCAACGCAGAATAATACAATTTGCTGACTCAACTAGATCGCGATATTTCTTTTCACTCTCTTTAATATTTTCTTCAATTATTTTGCGATCGCTAATATCTTTGACCGCATAAATTGCAAAAACCTGTCCCCCAAATTCAATGGTTTCTGAAGATATCAATCCCGTAAACTTTCTCCCATCTTTTGCTAAAAACTCTGCTTCATAGTTAAAGATCTTGCCTTCGATGCCTAAAATCTCTAACATCCGATCGCGTACTTTTAAATCAATCCATAGATTCAAATCTGTTGGATTTGAACCTATCGCCTCTTCTCGACTATATCCTGTAATCTCAGTCCATTTGTCATTGACATCAATATGTTTGCGAGTTTCCGTTGAGAACAAAGCCATTCCATCAGGACTAGAGCGGAAAGCCTTGGCAAATTTCTCTTCTGATTCCCGCAAGGCGGCTTCTGTTAATTCATGCTCAAGAATTTCTTGCTGTAATGCTTGAGTGCGTTCATCTACTTTTTGCACTAAAAGTTGCGAGTATTCCTCTAGCCGATTGTGCGATCGTTTCATCTGGCGACTCATTTGATTAAAGGAATTTGCTAAGATTGCTAGTTCTGTAATTCCACAGGAATATTCTATTTTCTGGTCAAGATTTCCATTGGCGATCGATTGACTAGCTTTACTGAGGTAGGTAATTGGACGGCTAATGCGTCGAGCTGCCATAATACCCAGTGCTGCGTTCACAACCAGAGCAACTAAACATAAAAATGCGGTCAAGCCAGTATTCTCTTTGATCTGTGACATAAAATCAGAAGCTGGTACTACTACAGCAATTCTCCAATTTAAGCCACTGAATCCAGAGTTATTCATCAGCTTGCCGACTTGGAGAAAATATGGTTCTCCCTCAAAGAAGATTACTGACTGTTGAATTTCATGATTACTTGTTAGAGTCTGTGATTTCAGCCATTCAGCTACCATACTCATTAACTTATCTTGGCTTTGCGTTGCCAAAATTCGTTCTGATTTATTGTTTTGTGGCGAGATATTGACTTCCAAACTAGAAGTTGCAACTAGTC
>CAIJEA010000274.1 GCA_903819605.1 uncultured cyanobacterium
ACCAAAAACGAGCTGCGATCGCCGAACAATTGCGCCAACCATCAGCAACATTGCGAGAAAAGCTAGAGTTTGCAAGTACCTTTGCCACAAAGCAAGAGGTAATCGATCAAAATAATCTTGCCTACACCACAGAACAGGACTTGGCAGATCAGGAATATGCCAAAATGCTCAAGGAAAATAAAGAGATTTAGGATTGCGATCCTAATATAAACCCAAAATAGTTTGGCGGTCAAAGACAGCCAAACTATTTTATTGGCGGACAATATCGATTTCATAGATAATAAGAAACACTAGAGAATTGCGGCGTAAAGCACCGCAATTCTCTAGTGTTTCTTATGTCTGGCTACATCTCAAACAATTGGCAAACAAGATAAATTAACTCAGAGAGGGCTTCACAAAATGTCTGATTTTGCAAGCTATTTTAACCCAGAGTTTTCTCTAGATACCTATAGTTCCAAAGATGCCCTTTCCTTTGCATCTCTTTGTGCGCTAGCCTACCAGAGAGATATTGAAAATCTGGATGACGGTACGATTCCAGAGGGATGGGGCTTTACAAATTTCAAGTTTTTTAGCAAGACCCTTGGTGGCTCTATTGATACACAAGGATTTGTTGCAGAGTGCCAAGATAATATTATTATTTCCTTTCGTGGAAGTGAGTCCTCCCATGATTGGGCGACTAATTTCAAGTTAGTTACTGACCCAGGTCCTTTTGCTAACAGTGAAGTCCATGAAGGTTTTCAAGATGCATTATTTCCCGTTTTAATTAATATTCTTTCAGCCATTTATAAATTCGATCCAAATAGAAAAAAGAATATTTGGGTCACTGGTCATAGCCTCGGAGGAGCATTGGCTATTTTATTAGTCACCATGTTCACTGTCGATAAAATTAGGGTGCAAGGGCTGTATACCTTTGGTGCACCAAGGGTAGGCAATAAAATGTTTGCAGAATTGTTTGACGAAGAATTTAAAGGATCGGCATTTCTCGTCATGAATGAAGGAGATTTAGTTCCACATCTTCCAGATGCACTAAGATTCACCCACGTGAGTAAGCGAATGCTATTTAAACTTTCAGGAGATCGCGTTGAAGACCAAAATACTTGGGATGAACTCAAAGAAAAAGCTAAACCTATTCAAGAGAACTTAGCATCTAGTGGACAGAATTTAATGGATTTTATGAGTGCTTTGATATCTCATATGGGCAAGCCTGGTATTGCGGCAATCCAATATCATCTGCTCGATTCACCTGAAGGTTACTTGGCAAAGCTGAAGAATGATTTGAAATAAGTCTAAATTTTAGATTGAAAAGATTAAAACAAGTTGCAAAGTTTTTAGTTTGTTTTGTGAGATATAGCTATAGCCAAATAAGTTAAGACATAAAACCCAGAAAAGAGTTGCGACGCAAAGCGTAACAACTCTTTTCTGGGTTTTACAGCGCTTTGCACTCAAACCCAAACTAAGAAAAAATTTAAAAGCCTTGCCAAGCAAGGCTTTTAAATTTTTTCTTGTGGTTCGTTTGATCGGTAATAGCTGTACTTTTGTCCTAATAACTGGCTACTGCTATACTTACCCCAATTATTTATAAATAAAAATGAGTCAAAAAGAAGTAATCCGTACCGATAAAGCACCTGAACCAGTTGGTCCCTATAACCAAGCGATCGCCGTTCCTGCTTCCAGCAAATTAATTTTTATGGCAGGACAAATTGCGATCGATCCCGCAGTTGGCAAAATCGTTGCCACCACGGTTGAAGATCAAGCTGAACAGGTAATCAAGAATATTAAAGCTGTTATTGCTGAGGCAGGTGCAGACTTAACCAACGTGGTTAAAACTACTGTATTTCTAGCAGATATGGGAGATTTCCCCAAAGTGAATGCCATCTACGGTAAATATTTTCTTGCTCCATTCCCTGCTCGTTCCACTGTTCAAGTCGCTCGACTTCCCCTCGATGCCCTTGTCGAAATTGAGTGCATTGTTGCTATCTAAGCATCTCAATAGTAGGGTGGGCGTTGCCCACCTTATCGAATTAATCAATCAACTAAAATAGTTGAAGGTGTCAAAAAGCGTGTCGTTATGCAATATCAAATTTTTGTCCAAAGTCATTCTCAACAGAGCTTTGTCGCTTCAGTTGTTGGTATGTCGAGCGTAACAACTGAGGGCAAAACAGAGGAAGAAGCAATTTCTAAAGCTAAGTCTGCCCTAGAAGCTCAACTAGCTAGGGGCAAATTTGTAAGTGTAGAAGTAAACTCAGAAGTCGAGTCTTATCCTCCTATCCCTCAGATGAAATATGCGGGAATACTTGCTAATGACCCTAGCTTTGATGATTTTATGGAAAGGTTAACACGTATCCGTGAGGAAGCAAATCTAGAAGTAGATGCCTAATGCAGAGCTATATTTTTGACACAGATCACCTTAGTCTTTATGGACGCGCTAATCCATATTTAATTGCAAGACTTCAAGCAAATCAAATAGAGCTAAATACAACTGTTATCAATGTTGAGGAACAATTAAGAGGTCGTCTAGCTCAGATTTCTGAAATAAAAGATGGAGAGAATCAATCTGCGGCGTATCAACTTCTCACAGATACAATTTTAATGCTGTCAGATTTTGATGTCTTGCAATATGATGCTCAAGCCCGCGAAATTTATCAATCACTAAAAGCTCAACGTATTCGTGTTGGCACGCAGGATATGCGTATAGCATCAATTGTGATTGCCAATAACGGTATCCTCCTGACCAGAAATCGAAGAGACTTTGAAAAGATACCAAATCTAAGGATTGAAGATTGGACAGTATAAATTTTTTCTTTGTAAGTTATTTAAAAAATATCTAGGAATTTAAAAAATGAAAAGTTTGTGGAGCGATCGCGAAGCTGCCGAATATAAAACCGACTTAGGCTTAAGGGTATATACATCGAAGTTGTTGGGGCGCGATCCATCGCTTGTTTTACATGGTGGGGGAAATACTTCTGTCAAAATTCGTGAGAAAAATATCGTTGGTGAAGAGGAAGAAATTCTTTATGTGAAAGGAAGTGGTTGGGATTTAGAAACGATCGCTGAGGCAGGTTTTGCACCCGTGCGGATGGCACATTTATTGAAATTAGCGAAATTGCAAGTTCTTTCTGATTCGCAAATGGTGAATGAACTGAAAACGCAAATGACCAAAGCCAGTGCGCCTGCGCCATCAGTAGAAACAATTCTCCATGCGAGTTTGCCTTATAAATTTGTCGATCATACCCATGCCGATGCGGTCATTTCCGTGACCAATACTGCGAATGGATGGGAACGTATTCAAGAAATCTATGGGGATGATGTGGTGATCGTTCCCTATGTGATGCCAGGATTTGACCTAGCGCGAGTCTGTGCCGAGAAATTTTCAGCGGAGAAAAGCGATCGCACAATTGGCATGGTGTTAATGAATCACGGTATTTTCTCCTTTGGTGAAACTGCCCAAGAATCCTATGAACGGATGATTGCCTTAGTCGATCGTGCAGAAGTTTATTTGCAACAGAAAAATGCTTGGGAAATCTCACCACCAGCTTCTCTAATTAGGGAAAGAGAGGCAAGATTAGAAATTGCTAAGCTACGCGCTGACGTTGCTCAAGTCGCAGGTTTTCCCGTAGTGCTTAGTTCCCATACAGACGAAAAAAGCTTAGCCTTTGCTCAAAGAGAAGATGTACAGATTATTTCTCAACAGGGTTGCGCGACTCCCGATCATGTGATTCGCACGAAGCGTTTGCCCCTAGTCGGTAGAGATGTGAATGCTTATGAGGAAGCCTATCGTGCTTATTTTGCCGAAGAAGCTCCTAAATCAGTACAACCAGTAATTATTCTCGATCCTGCGCCTCGCGTAATCCTCGATCGCCAGTTAGGATTAGTCACCGTTGGTAAATCCGCAAAGGAGGCAAAGATCGTAGCGGATATTTATGAACACACGATGGAAATCATCCAGCGATCGCAACTTTTAGGCGGCTATCAAGCGCTCCCCGCTAGTGATATCTTTGCGGTGGAATATTGGGAATTGGAACAGGCGAAATTGAAGAAAAGCGGTTCTGCTCCTGCTTTTACAGGGGAAATTGCTCTGGTTACAGGTGCGGCTTCAGGCATTGGTAAAGCTTGTGTAGATTCATTGTTAAAACGCGGCGCGGCGGTAGTTGGTTTAGATATTAATCCCGCCATTGAGAAATTCTACGATCGCCCCGATTTTGTTGGCGTTACTTGCGATGTCGGTGATGAAACTGCGATCGCTAATTCCCTCGATCGAGCCGTCAAAGCCTTTGGTGGTTTAGATATCCTGATTCTCAATGCAGGGATTTTCCCCTCTGGATGTCGTATTGAGAATCTCGATACTGCTACATGGCAAAAGGTAATGCATATCAATCTCGATGCAAATCTAGTCCTGATGCGCGAATGTTATCCATTGTTGAAGCTTGCGCCCAATGGTGGTCGAGTCGTTGCAATTGGCTCTAAGAATGTTCCTGCACCTGGTCCTGCGGCAGCGGCTTATTCGGCATCGAAGGCGGCGTTAACTCAACTAATGCGAGTAGCGGCTCTTGAGTGGAGTAGCGATCGCATTCGTATCAACACCTTACATCCCAATGCAGTCTTTGATACAGGTATCTGGACAGAGGATGTATTAACTTCTCGCGCTAAGCACTATGGATTAACAGTTGAAGAATATAAAACTAATAACTTGCTAAAAGTGGAAGTCACTAGTCACCACGTAGCGGAACTTGCCGCTGAGATGTGCGGGGCTTTATTTGCCTGTACGACAGCTTCTCAAGTCCCCATTGATGGCGGAAACGATCGCGTTATTTAAAAGAAGAAGGACTCGTAAAACGAGTCCTTCTTCTTTTTATTTGCCACTTATTTTTGCCTTGTAACCTAAGCCCAGTAAGATCTGCAAGACTTTCTGACTGCAATCACCTTGAATGTCGATCGCCTGTTCTTTTGATGTGCCGCCAGTCCCACATTGATTTTTTAATTGCTTAGTCAGCTTTACCAAATTCTCAGGCGTGGTCTGAAAACCTGTCACCTCAGTTACGGTCTTGCCGCCCTTGCCTCGACGCGTTACTTGAATACGGGGATTTTGTTGCTGCGGGGGGAGATCAACTACATTTTGATCTGAATCATCCTCTTCAGGAGCGCCAAATTCACGGTAAACTACACGATTTTTTGTCATTATTCCACCCAAGCCGATCGCCATGCTAATTCTGCTTCAGCGATGGTCTTTTGTTGATATTTCTTTTCTAATTCTTTATGCAAGTGCGCTAGCCTTGCCGATAAAACCCGCAACTCGCCACGATGAGACATGACTTGGCGATCGGTAAACTCAATTTCAGCAAGACGAATACTCATCTGCGAAGATTTATCTTCTTTGTCACTGAGTATTAATACTTTTTGCTCGATTAGCAGATTGTTAAGCTGCTCCATACTCTCGTTGAGAAGCTTACTAAGAAGAAGATCGAGATTTTCTTGATTTGTGCGACTGTCACGATCGCATTGCTCTAGAGTTTTTTGCATATTATCGCAGAGCAACTTAATTGTCTGCCTTAGTTTCTCTTGCAAATTCTGACGTTCCGATAATGTAAGCGCTAAAAATGCATCAGGACATTTTTGGGTACAAAACTTAAATACCGCCAGCAAAATTTGTTGCTGTACGGCTCTGGCGATCGCCTGTGCATATTCAAGATGAATCGTATCAATCCGACTGACGACATCAGCGATCGCCTGCTGGGTATTTATAATATCTTTATCAATACGCACTAGCATCGTTAGAGTTCACAATATTTTTAAGTAAAAGCTTTCAATTTATGCCAGACAAATTGAAAGCTCCAAAAGCATACGCCAAATTGTTTTTTGTTTTCAAATGAGCACATTATGATCATTTGAAAACAAAAAATCAAAAAGTTATGCTGCTGTTTCTGCGGGATTATCAGAAGCAATTTCTTCACCAACAACAAAACGCACAAAGCGACGAACCTTAACGTTTTCGTTAAGTTTAGTACCAGTGAGCTTAACTAACTCATCGACGGTAATGCTTTGATCCTTAATGTAAGGCTGATCGAGTAAGCACAATTCTTTCAAGCGCTTTTCGATACGACCGAGCACAATCTTGTCACGAATAGCTGCGGGTTTGCTTGCTAAGTCGTCTTTACCTGCTTCGATTAGCTTTTCGCTTTCGACAAAAGCAGCAGGAATATCCGATACGCTCACATATTCAACATTGGGACAAGCTGCTATTTGCTTGGCGACGCTGTCGGCTAGTTCTTTGAGTTCTTCACGACGGGCTACGAAATCGGTTTCGCAGTTAACTTCGACAAGCACACCAATGCGGCTGCCAAAGTGAATGTAACTATGGACAATGCCTTCAGAGGCAGCACGGCTTGCTTTTTTGACAGCAGAGGCTAGCCCTTTTTGTCTAAGGTATTCGGTTGCCTTGGTAAAATCGCCTTCAGAATCAACGAGAGCAGCTTTACAGTCTTTGATACCTGCGCCAGTTCTCGCACGTAGCTCTTGAATTTGTTTGGTAGTAATTTCTGCCATATTAATAAACTTGTTTGGGATGTCTAGGGCAACATTTCGAGGAGCGAGTGTTTTGCTCGTTGCCGAAAATATTTCTAAAATGTTTGCAGTACACTAATTTATCACAATTCAGGTCACACAAGGCTTTCCCAAGATTTCAAAATTTTGGTCAATCTCCGAAGAGCCAGAGGTGCTGCTTTTTGACGATGCTAGTTCTTCGATTTATTGGCGCTCACTGAGATGTGAAGATTTTTCTTCTTGAGATCGCATCTCTTTCGCTCTAATACGCTGCCAGACTTTCCAACAGGCATAAGCCATTAATAACGTACTAATGGCGGCATAGGTTCCACCCGCAGGCATTCCTGAAACTGCCATCGCGATGCTACCAACCCATAGCGTAAGAGCATAGATAAATAAAACCGTAAGCCGCTTCGATACCCCTGCTTTGACTAGGCGATGGTGCAAATGTTGATTGCCTGCCGCCATTGGGGACTCACCTCTACCAATACGCTGCAAAATTACTGCTGTGGCATCTACGATTGGTACGGCAAGAATCATGTAAGGCATAATTAGCGCCACTGTAGCTACAGCTTTGACTAAACCAATTACACTAACACCTGCAAGGGTAAATCCTAAGAAGTATGCCCCACCATCACCCATGAAGATTTCGGCAGAGCTTTTGGGCTTAAAGTTATAGCGTAAGAAACCTAGACAACCACCCGCTAATGCAGCGGCGATTAGTGCTGCCGCAGGTTGCTGCATAAATAAGCTGGTGATTAAAATTACGGCGGCGGCGATCGTGGTTACACCTGCGGCAAGACCATCAAGACCATCGAGCCAATTGATCGCATTTGCCATGCCCGACAGCCAAACCATCGTGATTGGTAAACTAAACCAACCGAATTTAATAATGCCGATAAAGGGTACTGATATAAAATCAATCCTTACGCCAACACGCCAAGCAGCCGCAGATACTGCTAACTGAGCGATTAATCGAGGTAAGGGTGGTAGGTTGAAAAGATCGTCAGCAAAGCCAATCAGGAAAAATGCAGCTCCGCCAATCGTTACGCCCCAAACTTCATATTCTCTGGTTTGTGGCAATATACCAAACCAGCCAGCTCCCCAAACTAATAATAAGGCGGTAACACTTCCCAAAAAAATTGCCACACCGCCGACACGCACAACTGGTGTCGTATGCATCTTGCGACTATTGGGCTTGTCTACTAATCCTGCTTTAAGTCCGAAATGACGAATAATCGGCGTACTCAGCCACACCACGATCGCAGATACTGCAAAGGCGACCAAGTAAGGAATGGCAGTTGGATGCAGCATTACAGGAATAAAATTCAGTGTTTGGATTGGGCAAATTTATGCTTGCAAGCATAGCATTGGATTGGCTAAACGCAACTGTTTAGACCCAATTTAATAAAGCACTTATTGTTCTATTCAAATTGGGTTTAAATTTGTTGTCAAAAATTATGTTACGCTTGTAAGCTGTGTGAAAAATTTTCATCATAAGTAAGCGTTAGGGATTAATCCATGAAAGTTGTTAGCTCCCTCAGATCGGCAAAAACTCGCCATAAGGACTGCAAAATTGTACGTCGTCGCGGCAGAATATATGTCATTTGTAAGACAAACCCAAAGTTCAAAGCTCGTCAAGGATAATCAACGATTTTTCGTTATTTATTCCAAAGAAAAAGCCTGC
>CAIJEA010000275.1 GCA_903819605.1 uncultured cyanobacterium
CCGCAGAAAGCGAACAGGGAGCTATTGAGCAAGGTGGAGTAGAAGCAAGAATTGTTGAACTGACAGGACATTTGCTTGATTCTGGCATCATCAATCGTGCTCTTGATTTGGTAACAGATAATGGTGGTAGTTTCCAAGTATTAGAGTTTAATCTTGGCGAACAAAGACAAAGTACTTCTTTAGCCAGAATCCGCATTTCTGCACCATCCCATGACCTCATGGAAACAATCATGGGCGAACTGATCGAGATCGGTGCAGTATTGCAAGATCGCGATACTTGTGCTGCAAATCTTGAGCCAGTCTTGCAAGATGGAGTCGCTCCCGACGACTTCTATGTATCTACAATTTATCCTACCGATGCCTGTGTCGATGGCGAATGGATTCGTTGCACTAATCAGCGCATGGATGCGGCGATCGCCATTAGTCCCGATGGTAAAACTGCTACTTGCAAGCTATTGCGCGATCTCGTTGTAGGCGATCGCGTCGTAGTTGGTTACGATGGCGTGCGGACTGTGCGTAAACCTGAAGCAAGAGATACCGCCAAGAAAGAAGAATTTTCCTTCATGGGTGCGGGTGTATCTAGCGAACGTCGTGTCGAACTTGTGGTCGAACAAATCGCATGGGAACTGCGCCAAATTCGCGATCGCGGCGGCAAGTTAGTTGTCTCCTGTGGTCCCGTAGTCGTGCATACTGGCGGCGCTCCTCACTTGGCTTACTTAATTCGTGAAGGCTATGTGCAGTCAATGCTCGGTGGTAATGCGATCGCGGTTCACGACATGGAACAATCCTCAATGGGAACTTCCCTCGGTGTCGATCTCAAACGCGGCGTGAGCGTCAAGGGCGGACATCGCCATCACTTGAAGGTAATCAACTCTGTACGTCGTTATGGCAGCATTAAAAAAGCCGTAGCTGCTGGTTTTGTGAAGACTGGTGTGATGTACGAATGCGTTAAGAACGATATTCCCTTTGTGCTTGCTGGCTCCATTCGCGATGATGGTCCCTTACCTGACACTGTAATGGATTTGCTGGAAGCTCAACGCTTGTATAGCGAACAAATTCGCGGTGCAGACATGATTTTGATGCTGTCGTCAATGCTGCATTCCATCGGTGTGGGTAACATGACTCCCGCAGGTGTGAAGATAGTTTGTGTGGATATCAATCCTGCGGTGGTGACCAAACTCTCCGATCGCGGTTCCGTTGAGTCTGTCGGCGTAGTTACTGATGTCGGGCTATTCCTCAGCTTGCTAGTGCAGCAATTGAAGAAGCTTGATAGTCCTGTGGCTGTTGCGGTTTAGTTTAGGAATTACGAATTACGAATTGAGATTTTTTAATTCGTAATTCGTAATTATGGCATACAAAGAAAACAAGAAAAGCATACAAGCAATAGTTCTCAAGGAAATCGCAAACTGATCAGATGCAAGGAAAAGTAGAAAAAGCAAGGAAAAGCCTTGCACAAATAAAATTTCATGTGCCGACAATCTCCCACGAGACAGATATCATTCGAGAATTTTCTACTTACCATTTGGCGGCAAAATGAATCTAGAGTCGCTGCTCAATCAGCTTGCCTTTTTATTTTTCTTGGTTTATGTTGGGCAGGCAACGCCTTTTTCTGACCTTTGACATGATAGTTTTTTCCTTTTCTGCTATCTCTTGGCAATTTCCTATCCTGACTTCTAAGAAGTCTGCTTTTTCTCCTTACCTCCTACTTGCCACCTAATTGCTTTCTCAGTAAGCCCTAAGTACTACTAAATTACCTAAGCTTCGATTTCAGATATCCAATATTTACTCCTCTCTTAATCTGACGTTCATCCCTTTCTTGTTTCAATTTTTTTCAAAGTCCAATTAATCACTTCCAAATAATTAATAAATTGATAACTAAGAGAAGAGAATCACTTTAGAAGATTCGGGGCAGCATTTTTGATTAATTCCAACGTGCCATTGGAGATTAGTTGTATCGAGATCGCTAATATCAGAAAGCCTAAGATCCTATTCATAGCACCCATTCCTGTCTCGCCTAACTTCTCGATCATGGGTTCCCCCAACCTAAGAAATAAATACACTATTCCACCAAGCAAACCAATTCCTAACAGACAACCCAAATAATCAATCCACTCTCTTACTAAGGTCGCTTGACCGATGGCTACGCCGATCGCTCCAGGTCCACTAATAATTGGTATTGCCATCGGTGTAAACGAAATATCTTCTTGATCGACTGCTGCTTGCTGTTCTTCTGTCGTTAGTTTCCGCTTTGCCGCAACCATCTCCCAAGCTGTATGACCCACGATTAAACCACCAGCAATACGCAGGACACCTAGCGAAAGACCGAAAAGATCGAGAATCAGTTTACCTATCAGAAAAAATGTCACCAATACCAAAATCACATTTAAAGCAGTTTTACGAGCTAGCTTTAGCCGATAACGATGGCTATCATCGGCAGTGAGGCTATAGAAAATTACAACTGCACCCATAGGGTTAGCGATCGGGAAAAGTGCTACAAGTGTTCCAAATAGATAATAAGTAAGCGATTGCCACATATGATGCCAAGTTTTAGACTGATCTTATCGCAAGTTTGAATTGAGCAGAATATCTAATTTAATTTAGGACTTACGCAAAAATGACTTGAACCTCGCATTTCAACGTAGGAGCAATTCATGAATTGCCCTACATTTCTTTTGTTTGCTTTCTTCTTTGCCTAACTATTAGCAATCCTAAAAAAACTCGATCTGATATAGCGAAAACTTATAGCACTTTGCGCTTAACCTCGAAGCAAGAAATGTTTAAAAAGTGTTGCGAGGCAACACTTTTTAAACATTTCTTGTGGTTCTTGTGAACAATAATAGCTGTAATAAACTCGATCGCTTTTTCTAATGCTTATCAAACGCACAGGTATTTGTCCATTTATCTCCAACAAAGCTTTGTTTGCCCTCAAACCTTGCCTCTAGCATTTGATTAACTAGAATTTTGCATGTTGAACTTTCTTGATTTTGGGCAGTTTGTGCTAAACCTTTTCCGTCAACTAAGGTGCCTACGCTAAAATAAATTACTGCTAATACTAAAGTCCAAGATATTGCAGGAATAACGTTATTTCGTGACATAACTATTCAAAAATTATAAGTCATTTTTTTAGACGGATCGAGTCTAGATATAGTTCAGTAACGGTTACTCTGTTAGAACATATAATGTATAGCCGACGGGCATCGCTCTCCCTTTATTTTTTGTCCTATACTTTAGTTTGTTGATATGAATTGCCCTAATTGTCAAATCGTAATACTCTCCACCGATCGCTTTTGTGAAGAGTGCGGTACAGCACTTGTAGAAGATTCTTTGCCTCCTCAAACTCAAAGTTGTAGTAAGTGCGGGGCACTACCTGTAGATATTGACGCTGAAGGATACTGTTCTAACTGTGGATTTCGCAATCATTCCAACAAAAGCGATCGCTTTGAAGTATTGATATCAAATCAACTAGTGGGAGTATGCGATCGGGGGTTAAAGCACCGCCAAAATGAAGATTTTCTTGCTTTGCAGACTATCGAAAATCCCCATACCCATTTGATGATCGTCTGCGATGGTGTATCGAGTTCGCAAACGCCTGAGCTTGCCTCACAAACTGCGGCAAAAACTAGCTGTGAGTTTCTTAGTGAGAGTCTCAGTCAAGGGGTGACCTCGGAGGATGCCATACGAGTGGCGATCGCATCATCTTTAAAGGCAGTGTCAGCAATTCCTTATAAACCAAGCATCAACGCCGATCCACCTTCAACAACTATAGTTATGGCAGTTGTGAAAGAGAACGTCGCGACTATTGGGTGGTTGGGAGATAGTCGAGCGTACTGGATTGCGCCCAGTTCCCAAAATTCGCAACAACTAACTATAGATGACTCTTGGCTTACTGATATGGTCAAATCAGGCAAAATGTCTGAGACTGAAGCCTTGCGATCGCCTAATGCTCATGCAATTACAAATTGGCTAGGAGCTGATGTTAAAGACATTGCTGAGCCTTCAATTATTAATTTCTCTATCCCAGCAGAGGCAGGTTATCTACTGTTATGTACAGATGGGTTATGGAACTATGTGCCAGATGCTTCACAAATCTTAGCGTTAGTACAACAAGCTCCCATCTTAAATGCAGAGGCAATTAGCCGCTATTTAGTTGATTTTGCGCGATCGCGAGGCGGACACGATAATATAACAGTAGCAGTACTAAGTACCTCAACATAATTAAAACCTACAACCTGTACCGACCGCGCAGCGGTCGGTACAGGTTTAAAGGCTTTATATTTAATTGTGAAAACCAACTTATGCTTAACATAGGCATAAAATACAGTCATAAAAACTATCCTTTACATCCATGCAGTTTAAAGCCGAAGTTTTTCAAAATCAATTTTTGCCACAGGGAGCGAGAGAAGTTCATGCAATCATGACTGTCTCAGCCGAGGGAAGTGGCGCGATCTCATCTGCTTCTAACACAGGGCAGAATTTGTTTGGCATTATTTGCGATGTTTCTGGCTCAATGGATGGTAATAAAATTCAGGCTGCTAAGAATGCGATCGTGCAGTTGATCAATTTACTACCAGAGCATGTCTTCTTTTTTATAGTTACAGGATCTAACCGAGCTACTCTCACAGTTTCACTAACAAAGGCAAGTGCTGAGAACAAACAACGGGCGATCGCCGCAGTTAGAAAAATTCAAGTAGGCGGAACAACGGCGATCTCAACATGGCTCGCCGCAGCGCTAGAGCAGTTTAAGCAAATGCCCAATGCTCTGCGTCAAGCATTACTGCTTACGGACGGACAAAATGACAGGCAAGATGAACAGTTTCTAAATCAAGTTATTCTTGCCAGTGAAGGAGTTTTTCAGTGCGATTGCCGTGGTGTCGGAACAGATTGGCAAGTTAACCAACTACAGAAGATTTCCAGTAAACTTTTAGGAACTACAGACATTATTCCCAATCCAGACGCGATCGAGGCAGACTTCCGCCAAATCCTTGATAAAGCGATGAGCAAAAGTATTAGTGATGTGGCGATGCGGATTTGGACTCCACAGGGAGGAAAAGTTCTCTTCTGCAAACAGGTTAGTCCCGAAATTGCGGACATTAGCGATCGCGCTCGTGCTGTTAAAGCCCAAGTTGTAGAATATCCTACAGGAGCATGGGCTAAGGCGGAATCGCGAGATTATCACTTTTGTATTGAGGTAAATGCAGGCAATGTGGGTGATGAAATGCTGGCTGGTCGGGCTAGTCTGATCTATACAGTAGATGGAGTAGAGAATAAAGTCGCCGAAGCGCGAATTCTGGCAATTTGGACAGATGATGATGCTAAATCAACTAAAATCGATCGGCGTGTCGCCCATTACACAGGTCAAGCAGAACTTGCCCAATCGATTCAAGAGGGATTGGAAGCTCGTGCTAGAGGTGATATTGAAGCGGCTACTGTCAAACTTGGAAAGGCTGTTAAGCTTGCCTATAACTCTGGCAATGAAGCGACTGCAAAGTTATTAAGAACTGTAGTGGATATCGAAGATGCGCCGACTGGAACAGTTAAACTCAAACGAGAAGTCGCTAAAGAAGATGCAATGGCTCTAGAAACTCGCTCCACCAAAACGACGCGCATTCCTAAAGATCGCTAATTATCTATGTCTACTTACACTTGTTCTAAAGGTCACGCATCAGTTGAGTCAGACTATTGCTCTGAGTGTGGAGTTAAAATTTCTGGAAGTGGTGAGACAGCGATCGCCATTGCCACAAGTCTACCAACTTCTCCGCGATCGAGTTCTCAAATTTGCCCAGATTGCGCTGCTATTCATGAAATCGATAGTGGAAGCTTTTGTGAAATCTGCGGCTACAACTTTCTCACGGGTGGGCATGGAGAAGTTCCCATCGCAGTATCTTCTGCACCCTCTCTAACCACTGCTAAACAAACTGAGACAGTTAAGCAGATTGCAACAATTGCTGAGGTAGTCAACCCTTCTGAATTAGCTTTAACAAATAGTAATAAACAAAATATCGATACAAAAACAATCTTGGCATGGGAATTGATTGTCTCTGTCGATCCCAAGCTAGCTAGTCCAGATAGTCCATCACCACCAACCGATCGCGCACCTATGACTATTCGTCTAGACAAGCCAAGCAATCTGATCGGTCGCACCAGCGAGTTACGGGCAATTCATCCCGAAGTTCCCCTAGATTATGATGATGCTGTATCCTCACGTCATGCGCTTATAAATCGTCAACCCGACGGATCGATGGTATTACGTGATATCGGTTCTTCTAATGGAACAGTTCTCAATGGAATAGAAATCAAATCTTTAGTAGATATTCCTCTCAAAGATGGCGATCGCTTCTCTCTTGGTCACTGGACAAGCATTGAGGTAAAAGCTGTATGGTCTGAGCAATGACGAAGTTGATGCACTATATTTTAAATTAGGTAT
Organism: uncultured cyanobacterium; assembly: GCA_903819605.1. GTDB lineage: Bacteria > Cyanobacteriota > Cyanobacteriia > Pseudanabaenales > Pseudanabaenaceae > Pseudanabaena. The sequence goes on from CAIJEA010000275.1 coordinate 6,425, forward strand.
ATTTCTATGAGCCAGCTCACTATCAATCAAAAAGCGATCGCCCGCTATAGTACGCCGCAGTTGCTCAAAGGTGGCTTATATCTAACTTGGGGAACTAGTCTGATCCTGCTCATCACCACAATTACTGCCGTGCAGGGGCAGAGATATGCGATTAAGACCATCGGCAAAGATGCAGCTCCGAGTATCATAGCCGCTCAGCATATTAAATCAGGGCTGGCGGATCTTGATGCCAATGCTGCCAATAAGTTGTTAGTTGAAGTTGGTAAAAATCCAGAAGCAGAAAAAGCCTATGACGATCGCCGCAAAGAAGTCGTCGAGGCATCATTGTCTGCGGCGGAAAATATTACCTATGGTGATGCTGAGCGTACTCCCATCCTTAATCTATTTATAGCTCTGGGTGACTATCGAATCAAGATTCATGAAGCTCGCATCTTTCAAAAGCAAAAGAATGAAGCAGGGATGTTAACTGCCTATCGTGCTGGTGTAGACATTATTGACAACACACTCTTACCTGCGGCGGATGCTCTCGATCAAACCAATCGAGAAGCTCTCAATCGTGTTTATAAAGAACAAAAATTTACTACTGGCAAATATTTGTTCTTTGTCTTCATATCGGCTATGGGATTACTAGGAGTGTTAATTGCCTTACAAGTTTTTCTCAATCGAAGAATGCGCCGTCTCCTCAACCCGATGCTTTTGGTGGCGACAGCGATCGCGCTTTTATTCACGAGCTATACAGTAAAATCTTTGTTTTCTGCTTCCTATCAACTTAAAGTTGCTAAAGAAGATGCTTTTGAGTCAATTCATGCTCTCTGGCAAATCCGTGCGCTAGCCTATAGTGCCAATGGTGATGAAAGCCGATATCTCCTAGACCCGACAATGGCAACCAAGCACGAGCAAGCCTTTTCTGCAAAAGTGTCACAGCTTGCTCAACTCCCTGATGGCACTACATTTAAAACAGTTTTCTCTAGTCTAAGTAGTACTGAATCTGATGGTAAAAACAATGTTGGTTTTAAAGGATTATTTGCTGATGAACTCAACAACATTACATTTACAGGTGAGAGATCGGCAGCAATTGCTACTCTTGTAGCTTTTAGCAATTATTTTGAGATCGATCGCCAAATTCGTCAGTTTCAGCAAAGTGGCAATCATGAGGCTGCGGTTGCGCTCTGCATTGGTAATAATCAAGGACAGTCGAACTGGGCTTTCAATCGTTTTGATGATGCCCTCGATCGAACTCTGGCGATCAATCAACAAGCTTTCGATCAAGCAGTTGAAAAAGCATTCAAAGATATGGATGGCTTTGAGGTTATTGCACCGATCGCTTTAAGTGCGATCGCTCTGCTTACGCTATTTGGACTATTGCCACGCACTAAGGAATATTCTAATTAATCAAAGTACTCTCTTCCCAGTGAATAATTAGGTGTGCGCGGCGAAGCCGCACACACCTAGTTAATAAATGCAGCGCTTTGCGCCACCTTTATTTGGGTATACTCGGCTTAACATAATTTATGTAGTCTTGAGCGATCGCAATGGTCTTAGAAGAAATCGATCAATCGCTTGCTGATTGGAAAATCAAACTTGAGCTGATCAGTCAAAATCTGATTGATATGTGCGAACTACTGACATATCAGAGATTATCAGGAGCAGCAGGGTTTCCTCCAGTCAAACTCACTGGAATTAGTAAAACGCAAGTCGAGCCAGCTCTAGAAGCTCTTAACGAACTCTTTCAGCACTTTGATTTGCTCACCCAAACTATTGATAAAGCCAAAAAACTCCGAGCTTCTATGCCCCGATTTTTAGGCTCAGAGCGCAATGCTCAAGAGATCTTGCAAATTTTAAATAGCAAGTCGATTCACTTGCCTACCATTAGTACTCCTCTATCTCAAAGAGAACTACTCTCAGCCGCAGAGACCACTAACACAGTGTCGCCCTTGCAGTTGTTGGTTGCTATGACAAAAACTTTTCAAGTAGCAAAGACTGCCATCTTAAATGTCGATCGCATTTGGAATGACTTAGAATCACAACTAGAGCGGGCTGAATCAGAAATTGCTGCTTTGCAAAGACAAGGTGAATCGCTAGGATTGACTGATAGCAAGGAATTAGAGTTAGCTACCCAAGCGATTGCTTCTTTACGCGATCGCATTGAGACCGATCCGTTAGGGACTAATGCAAGTTTTAATGAAATTGAGCAATTAACCGCTAAAATTCGTGCCGAAATCGATCGATTTGTTCAAGTACAAGAAAAACTCAAGCAAGGATTTACGAACGCCCATGCCCTATTAAAACAATTAATTGACTTGAATCAACAAGCGATCGCCTCCTTTGCCGAAAGCCAAGAGAAAATTACCGATTGTGATACCTATTTACCACCATTGACCTTGGATCAAATTGAGGTAGTGGGGCAATGGCTGCAAAGACTAGAATCCAAACTCAAAGAAAGTCCAATCGGTTCTGTGCTTGTCGGTCTAGATAATTGCACTGCTAAAATCAAAGAATATATCGCGATCGAGACTCAGACCGTTAATGCTAATCGTCTTTCTATTCAGACCCGACAAGAGTTACGCGGGAGGCTTGATGCACTCAAAGCCAAGGCATTAGCAAAAGGATTTGCGGAAAATATACAGTTGGCGCAACTTGCCGAACAAGCGAAACAACTCCTCTATACACGCCCAACCCCCTTAAAACAAGCAGAAGAAACAGTTAAGCAATATGAGACTATACTAAATTCTAAGTTCTAACTGATGTTACGTGGAAGTCTGTAAAGCCCTCACCCCTAGCCCCTCTCCCGCAGGAGAGGGAAACAAGAAAATAACACGGGTTTTTCTCCCCTTCTCCTGCGGAAGAAGGGGTTGGGGGATGAGGGTTCCACGTAACATCACTTAGAAGTGATGTTACGTGGAATGAATATTCTTAAATAGATTTTTAATCGGAAATGGAGTGATGGTGATGGACGGAGAATCTTGTAATCGTGGTAGTTGTACAGGCACTCTTGAAGATGGCTACTGCAATGTCTGTGGGTTAGCGGCACTAAGATCTTCAGCTACTGGACAAGCCCGCCAATATAGTGCTGAGAGAATGACTAGCCCCAACTCGGCGACTTCATCACAAGGAACTGGTAGAAGTTCGCCAATTACCACAGGGACAGGCTCATCACCACTGACCAATCGCTCAAAAGGATCGCGTCGCACTAGTTCAACATCCAGTCGTAGTAGCCGCAAACAGCTAGGTGCAGGATTAGTTTCTATTCCTGAATTGCCTTCCACTGAGCCTGAAAAGGCAATTATGTTGGAAGCAAAAGTACCTGAGAATAAACGCTACTGTGCCAATTGCAATAATGCCTTAAAGCGAGAAAAGGGATTTTGCAGTCAGTGCGGACAAAAATATTCTTTCATTGCTTCGCTGCAACCTAACGATCTAATTCTCGATCAATATGAAGTCAAAGGTGCGATCGCCTATGGTGGCTTAGGTTGGATCTATCTTGGCTTTGATAAGACCCTATCACGTTATGTGGTCTTGAAAGGATTGCTGAATACTGAAGATGCCTCCAGTGCCGCTGTTGCTGTGGCTGAACGCCAGTTCCTTGCTTCTGTCAAACACGCCAATATTGTCGGAATTTATAATTTCGTTAAGCATGGTAATGAAGGTTTCATTGTCATGGAATATGTGGGTGGAAAAACCCTCAGAGAGATTCGCAAAATTCGTGGTGCTTTACCTCCTGCTGAAGCGATCGCCTATATCCATCGCATTCTCTTCGCCTTCTCTTATCTCCATCAACTCGGCTTAGTCTATTGCGATTTTAAGCCCGACAATGTCATGGTTGAATCTAATGATATTAAGCTGATTGATATGGGAGGAGTCAGACGGATTGACGATCTATCTGGTGACATTTACGGTACGGTCGGCTACAGCGCTCCTGAAGCAGGCGAAGGCCCCACCGTTGTTTCCGACCTATATACCATTGGTAGAACCTTAGCGGTCTTGCTTACTGATATTCGTGGCTTTAGTAAAGAGCATCTATACAGTTTACCTAGCCCTGAAGAGGAGCCTCTATTCCGAGAACAGGAGTCTCTATACAGATTTCTATTAAAATCTACCGCCGAAAATCCCGACGATCGCTTTCAATCTGCCGATGAGATGGCAGATCAACTAATAGGCGTACTCCGTGAAATCGTTGCTGTGGAGACAAATACACCTCGTCCTGCTTCTAGTAGTTTATTTGGCGGCGATATGTTAGCGATCGCTGTCAGTAATGATTTTGATCCAATTTTGGCTGATTACCATCAACTGCCAATTCCAACTCTCGATGCGAGCGATCCTGCCTTTAATAGTCTTCTCAATGCTGGGGCGATTTCTAATCCAGCTAAGCGAGCCGAGAACTTAAGACAGATAGTCCAAAAATCTCCCAAATCTGCTGAAGCAATGCTGCGATTAGCCAATGCTTTAATAGATACAAAAGTCTATACAGAAGCTGAATCAGTCTTAGCTAAAGTAGAAGAAATGGATGCTTGGGATTGGCGCATTCTTTGGTATCGAGGGCGATCGCTCATGGCTCAAGGTAAATTTCAAGAAGCCCAAACTACTTTCGATCAAGTATATTTCGATCTTCCAGGGGAACTAGCTCCCAAATTGGCAATTGCCCTTGCTGCCGAACGCGCCCAGCGCTATCCCTTCGCTATTAAAATGTATGAATTAGTCTGTCGCACCGATCCTAGCTATGTGACGGCTTCCTTTGGATTAGCGCGTTGTCTATTAGCAACGGGTAATCGCAATGGTGCAGTTGCTGCATTAGAACAAGTGCCTCAGTCATCAAGTCTATTTGCGCGATCGCGAGTAGAGATGGCTAGAACTCTAATTAATACAAAGCTTAATCCCCCAACTGGTCAAGAGCTAAAAGATGCAGGTAAAGCGATCGAAACTATTGCGCTCGAAGGTATGGAGCGTTATCGACTAACTAAACAAGTTTTAGAAACCGCACTCGATTTACTAACTACAAAAGCGATCGCGCCTACCTCTAGTCTGACCATCTTAGGAAAACCTCTAGAGGAAGGTCATTTGAGGCAAGGGCTGGAACAAGCGCTTAGAGCGATGGCACATCTAACAACAGGCAATGAGAAAATCAAGTTGGTAGATGAAGCAAATCGTGTCAGACCGAAAACTTTGTTTTGATAGTAAGGAATGAAAAGTAAATAACTTATGCATTTCAGTTATTTTGAGGAATGGCTCTATAATTCCATTTAGGAAGATATTCATCAAAAATGATAGGTAGATTTTCCTTGAAACCATCAGCGACTTCTCTACCTTTGGCATAGACCTTATCCATAAGATTGACAACTA
>CAIJEA010000276.1 GCA_903819605.1 uncultured cyanobacterium
ATAAAGAACCGATTTTTTGTGGCGTGGCTTTGCCACGCCACAAAACTGCACGTCCCGTATCCAATTCTAGAGATGTAATTCAGCTTATGCTCAATCTCATACATATGGGTGAAGCCTTGACGCGCTGATCTGATGTTAATGCTAGTATCTGTTATAACTATATGGATGTCCAATGACATTTATGACCTATGAAAAAATCATCACTAGCTCTGCTCAGCAGTCCTGCTTTATTAGCAGTTTTTTTAATGGCAAGCTATCCTGCCCAAGCTAACACCTATAGCAGCTTAAATAAAGATGGCGATTCTTTTAGTTCATCAGTTGTCATTTCGAGAGCAGCCCAAAACTCTGACATAAGCGATCAAGCTTCTAACGATCGCACTAACATCCTAATGAGCGATCGCGTGGGCGATTTGGCAATCCAGAAATTTGGCTGTGATTGCATGGGATGCCGCCAAGCAGCATTGTCACTTTTGTCGAAATAGGTGAAATTAGCCCAAATCTCCTGTTTTACTTAAAATTTGTAAAAAGATCAAAAAAGAAAGGACGCAAAGCGTCCTTTCTTTTTTGGTCTTTTAAGAACTGCGATCGCAATGAACGTTAGTGGGGTGTGCTTCAGTTAAACTAAAGGAAGCCATTTTATAAAAAACAAGTATATATGCGGTTAAGTGAAGTTACCCATCCTAACCAATTGCATGGTCTAACGATCTCCCAATTGGAATCCATAGCTCGTGAAATTCGTCAAAAGCACCTAGAAACGATCGCCGCCACAGGTGGACATCTTGGCCCAGGACTAGGCGTAGTTGAACTAACTCTAGGTTTATATCAAACTTTGGATCTAGATCGCGATAAGGTAGTTTGGGATGTGGGGCATCAAGCCTATCCACATAAGCTGATTACAGGACGTTATAACCGTTTTCATACCCTGCGTCAAAAAGATGGCATTGCAGGTTACCTCAATCGCCGCGAAAGTGAGTTCGATCATTTTGGGGCTGGTCACGCCTCTACTAGTATCTCAGCCGCCCTTGGTATGGCGATCGCCCGTGACCTGCAAGGAGATAATTATAAAACTGTAGCGATCATCGGTGATGGTGCATTGACGGGTGGCATGGCACTTGAAGCAATTAACCATGCAGGACATCTTCCCAAAACTAACTTGCTGGTAGTCCTGAACGACAATGAAATGTCAATCTCTCCGAATGTCGGTGCAATTCCCCGCTATCTCAACAAGATGCGCCTTAGCCCACCTGTAAAATTTATTACCAATAACCTTGAGGGACAAATCCGTAATATTCCTTTTGTTGGCGGACAAATTAGCCCAGAAATTGAGCGTATTAAAGACAATCTCAAGATCGTAACGATGGTTCCCAATAAGGTTGGCGCAGTATTTGAAGAGCTTGGATTTACCTACTTAGGACCAATTGATGGTCATAATCTGCGCGAGTTAATTGATACATTCAAAATGGCTCATACCTTAACAGGTCCTGTTATGGTTCATGTGGCGACTACTAAGGGTAAAGGCTATAGCTATGCAGAAGCCGATCGCGTTGGATACCACGCTCAAAACTCCTTCGATTTGACAACTGGCAAAGCCAAGGCTTCAACTTCTAGCAAGCCCAAGCCTCCGAGTTATTCCAAAGTTTTTTCGGACACGTTGATTAAGCTTGCTGAACATGACAAGCGGATCGTTGCAATTACGGCGGCAATGTCCACTGGTACTGGGCTGGACAAGTTCCAAGCGGCGCTACCCAATCAATTTGTTGACGTTGGTATTGCCGAACAACATGCGATCGCCGTTGCTGCTGGGTTAGCCTGTGAGGGAATGCGTCCCGTTGCTGCAATTTATTCCACCTTCCTCCAACGCGCCTTTGACCAAATCATCCATGATGTTTGCATCCAAAATTTGCCCGTTTTCTTCTGTTTAGATCGAGCAGGCATTGTGGGTGCGGATGGACCTACGCACCAAGGCATGTATGACATTGCCTATCTGCGTTGCATTCCTAATATTGTATTGATGGCTCCGAAAGATGAAGCTGAAATGCAGAGCATGATTGTCACGGGCATCACCCATAACGGCGCGATCGCCATGCGCTATCCTCGAGGCAATGGTATTGGTGTACCAATGCAAGACGAAGACATAGAACCATTACCAATTGGTAAAGCGGAGGTCTTACGCGAAGGTAAGGACGTACTGCTATTAGCCTATGGATCGATGGTTTATCCTTCACTGCAAGTTGCTGAATTGCTCAACGAGCATGGTATCAGTGCCACTGTAGTCAACGCTAGATTTGCCAAGCCTTTAGATACTGAACTAATTTTGCCACTTGCCAAAAAAATCGGTAAAGTAGTCACCTTAGAGGAGGGTTGTCTGATGGGTGGATTTGGTAGTGCTGTTCTCGAAGCTTTGAGTGATGACAATATTCTTGCTCCCGTCTACCGCATCGGTGTCCCTGATCTATTGGTCGAACATGCTTCTCCAGAACAGTCCTTCAATTCTTTAGGCTTATCGAGTGGTCAAATTTGCGATCGCATTCTTAAACAGTTTGCTTTTACCAAAGAGACTGCGATTAGTAGCTAATTAAACTTTAAAAGCCTTGCTAATCAAGGCTTTTAAATATTTTTAAGGCTAAGAAGTAGGAAGATTTTGATATGGCTTACAGTGACTTTACATTAACAAAAGTAAAAGAAGAGCTTGGCTTAATTGTTAAAGAAGGAAAAAGTTTATTTGAATCTGTAACTCCAGTACTACCATCTCCATATCTTCAGGAAAGCTTAAGGCGTTCTGAATCTTTTGTGACTCTCGTAAATACTGAAAAAGTGCGTTCAGAGTTTTTGATTGCTCCAATATTAGGGGAAGTGAGAGCGCAACTACAGTCACCGATTAGCTTGTTCTCAGGATCAGAATTTAATGTTGATCCATTGCGTGGATTGCAAGGTTTTTGTGATTTCATCTTAAGCAAATCATCAGAGCAAGTGGATATTACTGCGCCTGTAGTAACAATTACTGAGGCAAAAAATGAGAGCATTCGCAGTGGATTAGGTCAATGTTTAGCCGAAATGGTGGCAGCACAAATATTCAACCAACAGCAAAATAATCCAGTTAATCGGATTTATGGTGTGGTGACCACAGGTAGCTTATGGCGATTTTTAATGCTAGAAGATAATTTAGCTTACATCGATCAGCCCGAATATTTTATTGGTAATGTCGAAAAAATTCTCGGCATTTTGATGCTTCCATTCATGCAGGATACATGAGCGCAATTTTGCGTAGAAATTGGGAGAAATCAATTTCCATGTGATTGTGCTTTAGCCAAATTGCGGTGCAATTAATTGCTAAACAAGTAACACCTAAAAATATCAAAATAAAAGTTGGAGCCATAACTACGCCAACAATAAACCAGCTAATTACATGGAAAATCATTAGCAATGCGTAAATAATTGCACTTGCTGAAATCGTAAAAATTTGGATGGGCGATCGCTTTAATAAAACAAATAGGATCGTCTGTGAAGTAGCGATCAGATTGGCAGGTATGAGAAATGCACAGATTGCCACACAATGCGATCGCGAAAAGTCTCCCAAAACATCGCCCAAGCAATGTATATCGAACATTCAGTTAATCCTTAACTATTCCCTCAAGGATTTCTCAAAAATAGATGAGTAAATCCATGGTTATAACTATTGCTAACCTATCACGCATAGATCGCTTCGGAAGTATTTGTTACCAATCTCAACCAATAGTAAAAAGATTCGTAAGAGGGAGATTCAGAAGGCTTTCTTCTATTGATTTTTGGGTCTGACAATCCCAAAAACTGAGGTATATCCATGCAAAAACGTTGTGCCGCCAACAGGACCAATTTCACCAGAGCAGAAAAAACCACTAAATGGAATTAATCCCACATGCTTTTGCAATAACTCAGAGTCAAAATTTGGCTTCCCATAAAGTCTTTCGCCTCTGCCCATGCAAGAAAACATTAACGCAGCAGCAGGAGATACATTCGGAGCCTCTAGACTTAGCTGATTAATGTAATTAGTTAAAGCTTCTTCTAAATCCTCAGCCGAGGCTTTGCCATCACGTAAATGCAGTTGAATTCTCTGACCAGGGCGCATTCTGTCCCCAACAGCGATCGCCCCAGAGCGAGGATCGACACCAATAATATTGCGAATTAAGAAATCTCCCTGCGATGGATTTGCCTTAAATTCATTCATCACTACACCAATAAATAGTGAATGTTGAGCGAGTTCGCGATCGCTTTGGCTGAGATCGCCCACCGTATCTTGTAATAAACTTAGCGGTGACTTGCCTTCAAGCCCTAAGATCAAATTACGTTCGCACTCGGAAACCTGCAAAATTCGACCAATGGGGCGGCAACCCTGAGATACAACTGGATCGATAATCACATCACCCCAAATTGCCACACCGAGTAAGCCTGTTCGATAAAGCTTATATTTACCAGACTCATGGAAGCAAAACAATGAATTTGCACCCATTCCACCACTACTCGCTAATCCTCCAACCTTTACGGACTGCGGATAAGCGAAATCAAGCCCTTGGATTAAATCATTAATCGGAAAGGAAAACGGATCGCCAACTAAGACAAAACTAGGCGAGACCGCAGGATCGACATCAGTGAGTCTTTCCCAACGGTCGGGAGAGCTATCGAGATCTGGCAGATCGCTATCATCTAAATGAAATACTTTTGACTCAGTATTGGGTAAATGTCCAACCAATAAAGCGATCGCAGGTTTATCTTCAAACTCCTTTCCATCCCCAACAATGCCCCCCCCAGAGCAGCCAACTAACTTTTGGATGGGTAATTTTTCAGCAATTAGCGGTAGCAATCGTGGATAGTCACTAGCGAAGGCAGTAGAAACGAATAGAAATCCTAAATCAAGCGATCGATCGCCGAGCGCTGCCAAAACTTGCTGTGATAAATCCTGTACCGCAGATTCCAAAGATATTTTTGTCGAAAGACTAGTAACCCACTTCATAAACCTAGCCCCACATCAAGTTCATTTCCAGACATTTCCTTATAAGTTAATCTCAAAAGGGTTTCAGAAAACCTTATTTATTTAGGCTTAAATATTAGCTTAGTATCTAAGCTTACCTTGCGACGACATGATTCCGACATTTCCTCTGGCATTACCGCAATTCTTAGAGTCCAGAAATCAGTGACAGCGTAAATATTGCTAGTTATGTCAGACGCATAAGAGAGTGGCGGCGCTTTGCGCCGCCACTCTCTTATGCGTCTTATGTGGCGTTTAGTGAACTAAGACTTGGTGAGGCGCTGAAATCACAGTAAAATAATTTTGGTAACCACTCAAAAAGATCGGTTAGCAAGTTTAAGTTATATATACTTTACAAACTTTACAAATACGTTACAGATACATTTATTAAAACGGAAGTTAAAGGAGAAAACAATATGCGGGATGCAATCACCAGCCTAATCGGTACGTATGATGCAACTGGAAAATATTTTGACCGCGATGCACTTGATACGCTTAAATCCTACTTTGCGACTGGAAGTGCCCGTTTGGCTGCATCTTCGGCGATTACAGCCAATGCTGCATCAATTGTCCGCAAGGCAGGCTCACAATTATTTGAAGAAGTCCCCGATCTAATTCGTCCAGGCGGTAATGCCTATACTACACGTCGTTTTGCAGCTTGTTTGCGTGACATGGACTATTATTTGCGCTATGCGTCCTATGCTCTAGTTGCTGGCAACAATGATGTCCTAGACGAAAGAGTGTTGCAAGGTCTCCGTGACACCTACAGCTCTCTGGGAGTCCCCATTGGTCCAACTGTTCGAGGTATTCAAATCATGAAACAGGCAGTTATGGACTTAGTAGGTGAAAGCGCTGATTGGTTGGCAGCTCCTTTTGATTACATGTCTCGTGAACTTAGCGAAAAGAATATTTAGCGATCGCCAGATTTCAAAAAACAAATTTCAAAAAAGAGGCGTGCTCAGCACGCCTCTTTTTTTGATTTATTTAATTCTTCAAAATGATTTAAGATTGTTAATAATCGAACAAGCTCGATTTCGTCTAGGAGAGAATTTAAATATGGCTTTAGTACCAATGCGTCTGCTGCTCGATCATGCGGCTGAAAACGGATATGGCATCCCTGCATTTAACGTAAACAACATGGAGCAAATCCAGTCGATCATGCAGGCTGCTAATGAAACCAATAGCCCTGTGATCCTACAAGCTTCTCGTGGCGCACGCAATTATGCAGGCGAAAATTTCTTACGTCACTTAATTTTGGCTGCTGCCGAAACTTATCCTCATCTTCCCATCGTGATGCACCAAGATCACGGTAATGCCCCTTCAACTTGTTTCTCGGCAATCCAAAATGGCTTTACTAGTGTCATGATGGATGGCTCGCTAGAAGCTGATGCCAAGACTCCTGCTAGCTACGAGTACAACGTGGAAGTTACTTCTAAGGTTGTCGAGGTTGCTCATGCTTTCGGCGCAAGTGTTGAGGGTGAACTAGGTTGCTTAGGTTCCCTCGAAACTGGTAAGGGTGAAGCTGAAGATGGTCACGGTTTTGAAGGTGCTTTAGATCATTCACAACTTTTAACCGATCCTGATGAAGCTGCTGACTTCGTTGAGCGAACTCAAGTTGACGCTCTTGCTGTAGCGATCGGTACTAGCCACGGTGCTTATAAGTTTACTCGCAAGCCTACTGGCGAAATCCTTGCCATTAGCCGTATCGAAGAAATTCATAACCGCTTGCCTAATACTCACCTCGTTATGCATGGATCTTCTTCAGTTCCTGAAGATTTGCTTGCAATGATCAATGAGTTCGGCGGTGCAATTCCTGAAACCTATGGTGTACCTGTTGAAGAAATTCAAAAGGGCATTAAGTGCGGTGTGCGTAAGGTCAATATTGACACCGATTGTCGTCTTGCAATTACTGCTGCTGTACGTGAAGCATTGTTCAAGAATCCTAAAGAGTTTGATCCTCGCCACTTCCTCAAGCCTTCGATCAAGTACATGCAAAAAGTATGTGCCGATCGCTATGTTCAGTTTGAAGCTGCTGGTCAAGCTGGCAAGATCAAGCAAGTTAGTATTTATGATTTCGTTCCTAAGTACGCTAAGGGCGAATTGAAGCAAGTTAGCCGTCAAGTTGTTAGCGCTTAGCTCCTTAAAAAAAGAGCTGCATTAAGTTAAGCTCCTTTATTAATAAAAAATGTGAGGGATATATCACTTCCTTCACATTTTTTCTAGTAAGATAACAGCTCTGTCGTTTCAGTCCTTTTTTAACTGAATTTTGCTCATGACTTCATCTTTATTTTCTTCTTCAGATTTAGGCAATATAAATCCCTCTAAAAAGCTCAAGCTTTTGGTAGTTGATGATGAGCAAGATAACCTTGATTTGTTGTATCGGACTTTTCGCAAAGAATTTGTTGTTTTCCGCGCGGATAGTGGTATCAAAGCGCTAGAAATTCTCGCCAAAGAGGGGGAAATGGCGGCGATTATTTCTGACCAGAGAATGCCAGAAATGAAGGGGACTGAATTTTTAAGTCGCACAGTGTCAGATTTCCCAGACACAATGCGAATTGTACTGACTGGATTTACCGATATTACGGATTTGATCGAGGCGATAAATTCAGGTCAAGTCCACAAATACATTACTAAGCCTTGGGAGCCTGATGAACTTAAGGTGGTTGTGTCCGAGGCAACTCAAATCTATGATTTGCTAAAGCAGCGTTCTGAGGAGTTAAGTAGATCCCAAGCTCAGAATGCTCTCTTGTCAGTAATCGTGGATATTGCTCAAAAATCTAACCAGCTTTCTGATTGCGTTTTGCCCTTAGCAAGTGCATTTTTCCAAAACTTTGCTGCTGATGCCGTGATTTTACAGTTAGTCGATCGCGGTTCTTTAATCGATACCCAAGCTATATGTGGCAATTCCCATTGGGATTTGGCTCAAGATCCTTTAGTGCAAACCGCGATCTCGTCAAGTAGATCGCAGGCTGATTTGAATAGCAATGAAGAATGCAAAACTAACTTAGCGATCGCGATTACTTTCCGTGGAGAGGTTCTAGGTATATTGTCTATGCGCTGGCAACTTGCCAATGCTGTCACTATTAGTGATATTGCGGCAATTCAGCAATGTGCGGATGAGGTGGCGATCGCCCTTACTTGTATTCGTCACTATAGTTCCTAAATAATTTACGTAGACGAGTATGACAAGTGGGATGGAGCAAGCAGAATTGAGCTAGTTATATTAAGCCTATGCATTACATAGAAATTGATACAGCCTATGCAAAGCTTTTAGATCTGGCGATTGTGATCGCTGGTAAGGCTCATACC
>CAIJEA010000277.1 GCA_903819605.1 uncultured cyanobacterium
ATCAAGAGCAGTCCGGGAAACACGTTTAGGTAAAAAATGTACTGCCAGCTATAGTTATCGGTTAGCCAACCGCCAATCGTGGGACCAATCGAAGGGGCAAATGTGGCTGTGATTGCAAATAGTGCTAATCCGATTGGCTGCTTGGCAGGTGGCAGAGTTGTCAAAATCACCGTAAATGCCATCGGGATCAGCACGCCTCCAGTAAATCCCTGTCCTGCTCGGAACAGAATCATCATCGGTAAATTGGTCGCCCAAGCACATGCAATTGAGAATAAAAGAAACAAAATGGCATTGACCAGCATGTAGCGGCGCACCGAAAATACCTGAGAAAGCCACCCAGTAAGAGGAATAACCACGATTTCCGCTACGAGATATCCTGTTGAGATCCAAGAACCCTCATCGATAGTAGCCCCCAAAGCTCCAGTAATGTCATTCAGAGAAGCGTTAGTAATCTGAATATCTAGGACTGCCATGAACGCTCCTAGCAGCGTGGATAATACTCCAATCCAGTCTTTGGTACTTAATTGGGGTGTTTGATTAATTGGGGCACGATCGGTCAAATCTGCAACAGCCATAATAATTGGATTAAGTAAGATTGCTTTGATTATTTTGTCAGGGCACTGGTCAGTTAAATCATGATCGACGTATTTGCATCTTTTTATCGGCATGAAATGGAGGTTTAAGGAGCGAACCCGCATTACTTGACCGGTGCCTTTTGTCAGGCATTTCAACAATTGCCTTAACTAATTATTAATTAGATATTAGATATCCGATTCCTCACGAGCATCGGCTACTTTGAACGACACGGTTACTTCAGCACAGCAACAAGCTATCGATACGAGCGCAGTCGAATTGTAGGATGGCTGTAGGTTAATTAATAGATTGATTCTATTCACTAGATTACCGATTTCAAACCGTACTTAAGTATGGTTTTAGATTAGTAATTTAGCCAAGACAATTGAATCGTTCTATTGGGGCTTTTTAGAATTAATCCAGTAAACTAATAATCAATCAACAGTAGCGTCAACAACTATAGTAATCCTAAGTGTGGCGCAAACCATATCGAACAGGGATCTTAAGCTCCTTATCTTTCTAAGAATTATTTAGGATTTCTATATGTCTTAGTTAGAAGGAATGATTCAAGTAATTGAGAGCTTGATTGTGAATTCCATAATTAATCTTTTCTTTTAGGTTCTTTTAGAGATAAATCTTCTAAACAATCGAAAATCTCTTTAAAGAAGGACTTTTCTTTCTATCTATATATCTATAATCTTATGAGTCTTTACAAACAGATATTTACGGCTTTTGTCCGCAGTTTGATTGCGATACCATTAGGCATTACCATTGTTATTTGTTCTGCCATTCCCATTAAAGAACCAGCATTTAGTGCAGAAAAACTCTCGTTTTGGTATTCACCCTATGGGCAATTTATCATTTCGATCGCTGACTTAGAAACTTTTGCCAAAGAAGGTAAACTTACCAATCATCTTGCATTTTATCTTGACAAACTCTCATCTAGCCAGCAAGCCGAATTGCGCCAAGCCCTTAATACTCGATACGAAATTAGTCATGTTACTGTTTCTCAGTTTACCTATTCACCTATTGGACTAGTAGTTATGAAGCGTTTAGGGCGAATCTTACAAGGTGATGGGTATCAAAATGGTTTGTACGCATTACGATCTGCGATAATTCTCTCAGCAGCAAGTCCTGAAGGACTAACTCCAATCAATGTTTTACGGCGATTTCCATTACCAACTATTGAACTGGATTTACCTTTAGGTTTAGAGGCTTATAGCGAACTTTCGCAGCTTTGGTATCGGAAAGAGCTTGCGATCGCTGCACTTAAAAAGCAATCAGAGGATGAAGCCGCCGCAACAAAAATCCCCACTCCCATAAATGACCTTAGCGCAAAAGGAAACTTTTCGTGGCAGGAACAAACATTTACCTTTCAAAATCCCGAACGTGGTGTAGCGATCGAAACTACTATGTATCTTCCCCAGGGGCTATCGAAACCTGCACCAACGATCGTTATTTCCCACGGACTAGCTTCTAATCGCGATACATTTGCGTATTTAGCGAGGCATCTAGCATCTTATGGCTATGCAGTAGCAGTGCTAGAGCATCCTGGAACGGGAAGTAAAGATTTCGGAGCTTTTTTAGCTGGGTTTGGGAAAACCCCAAATCCTCGTGAGGCCTATCTAAGACCATTAGATATTAAGTATTTGTTAGACGATCTCGAACGCAAGTCAAAAGTTTTGTCAAGCTTAAAGGGACGTATAGATGTTCAAAATGTCGGACTAATAGGACATTCTCTTGGTGGTTATACAGTTTTAACTTTAGGTGGTGCGCGTCTAAATTTTGCCACCATTCAATCTATCTGCAATGTTCCCGAACCCGACGTTACTTCTTTCAATCTTTCTAAATTAATTCAGTGCCGCGCAATTAACTTAGAGCATGGTGATTACGATCGAAAAGACCCCAGAGTCAAAGCGATTTTAGCCTTAAATCCAATTGGTGGTAGCACGATGTTCGATCGAGAGGGACTTCGTCCTTTCAACGTACCCGTTATGATTGTTGCTAGTGGTGATGATACGTTCGCACCAGTAGTTCCCGAACAACTTTTCCCATTTACATGGCTTACTGTGACGAATAAATATTTAGCGATCGTCCCTAAGGGTACTCATTTTTCGTTTTTAGAGAAAAGCGAAAAAGGTGTTCTAAATATCCCACAATCTATAATTGGCATTGATCCTAGTTTAGCTCATCCCTATCTCAAAACATTAAGTGTAGCATTCTTTAAAACTCACCTTTCCAATCAATCAGAATTTCGTACTTATCTTAGCTCTGCTTATGTTAAAACCATCAGTAAAGATCCGCTAACAATAAATCTCGTAACTTCTTTCTCAGAAGAGCAGTTGAAAACAGCCTTAACTATCAATCCATAAAAACTATTTCAGCATAGTTATTAGCCTTGCCGCCCACTGCCCGAGCGGCAAGGCAATCTGGGCTTTAAGTTTACTTGTGCTTAATTAATTATTTCTAAGTCCAGTTTTCATATAGCATACGATTCATTACAATTGTCTATATTCACATCAGTTCGGAGAGAGAAAGTGGATTCTAATTATTCTGTAGATCTTCTCAATCGTCGAAACCATTGGTTAGTAGAACAAATTCGTCAGATGAGTGTTGATTTACTTAGCCTTGGCACGTATACCTGTAATGCATGTGGAGAAGTTTTAAATGAATATATTATTGACTATTCAGGTAAAACGTTTCGACTTTCTGATGTTGAGACCTATGCACTTCTTAAATTTATTCTTGAGACAGAATCAAACTCCTAAATAAGTTAAGCGTATCTTGCTTATGGTTGGGAATTTAATAAAATCATCATCTGCTGTAGTATTAGACGACAATTAACTTGTCCAGTCGCGACAATTAACGGTTCTTCCGAGCTTTTGGTGAAAGTGGACAATTGATTGATCGAGGGGAGAGGTTTCACCACAGATCGGAATCTAGGAAAAAGATTATGCTGAGAGTAAGATGACTACACAATTTCTCGAATACCTACTCCCTGGTTTCAACCTACTGCGGTTGGAACACGAGGAAATCGACAGAGATAACTATCACCTCACTTTGAATGTATCCTCAACCCAAACATTAGTTCAGTGCCCGATTTGTGCTAATCCAACTACACGCATCCACAGCCGTTACGAACGAACGCTCTTAGATTTGCCCTGCGCCAACTATAGCTTGACATTGGTGATGCAAGTATGCAAGTTCTTTTGTGATAATACCGAATGTATTCGGCGGGTTGTCACAGAGAGGATACCTGAAGTGAGCAAGCCTTGGGCAAGAAAGACAGAAAGATTAGGTCAGCGGTTACAGAAGATTGGATTAGCA
>CAIJEA010000278.1 GCA_903819605.1 uncultured cyanobacterium
ACCAGATTTTTGTGGCGCGGCGGAGCCGCGCCACAAAAATCTGGTTCTTTATCTTACTGCGCTTCCCTAATATTTTGGGCTGATGTTTTAAATTGAAGATTGTTTCTAGAAAAGGCAAAGGTGGCTGAGCGAGCAACCACTTTTGCTTTTTGATTGCAGCATGATGGCAATTAAAACCTAAGATTATGAATGCACTCGAAGCTAGCCTCCAAATTTCTAGGCTCTTTTCCTAGATAACTAACCAGTCAGCAAGTATATGAGTAAAGAATTTGAATCTATTAGCGATCGCTTGCCACCGCAGAATATTGAGGCAGAGGAGGCAGTCTTAGGTGGGATCTTGATCGATCCCGAAGCAGTTACGCGAGTGCTAGATACTTTGCGCCCAGAAATGTTCTATGTGGCAGCACATCAAGAGATTTTTCGAGCTTGCTTGATGTTGCATAATCAGTCGAATCCCACTGACATGATGAGCTTGACCACATGGTTAAGCGATCGCGATCTTCTCGAAAAAATTGGCGGTCAAACTAAAATCGCCCAACTTTGCGATCGCACGGTCAGTGCTGTCAATATCGATTTTTATGCTCAGTTAGTTGCTGATAAATATGCACGTCGTAAACTTGCTGAGGCAGCAAGGGGTGTGGTCGAGATTAGCTACAGCAATGAGATCGAACTAACGCAGTTACTCGATCAATCTGAGCAGAAAATTTTTGCCGTTACTCAATCGCGAGCACAACAAGGCTTAGTACCTGCCAGTGACATTCTGACCAAAACCTTTAGCGAACTTGAAAGTCGGTTTAACTCTCTTGGGACTGGCAATAGCACTGCTACAGGTTTAATCACAGGGTTCTATGATTTTGATGCAATGACTAATGGCTTGCAGCGCTCGGATCTAATTATTCTTGCTGGTCGTCCGTCAATGGGGAAAACTGCGTTCGGTTTGGAAATAGCCCGAAAGATGGCAGAAATCCATCGTTTGCCCGTGGCTATTTTTAGTTTGGAAATGTCCAAAGAACAATTGGTCTATCGTCTATTAGCTAGTCAGTCAAAGGCACGCTCTAGTGATATGGGCATTGATAGTAACCGCTTACGCACTGGACAAATTAGTGAAAATGAATGGGGCACTGTAGCGATGGCAATTAGTGGGCTTTCGGATTTGCCACTATTTATCGATGACACACCTAATCCACCAATTACCGAATTGCGCTCAAAAGCCCGCCGATTACAATCAGAAAAGGGTGGAGTCTTGGGTTTGATTTTAATTGATTATTTACAATTAATGGAGGGTTCTGGTTCTGATAATCGGGTGCAAGAAATATCGAGAATCACGCGATCGCTAAAAGCCTTAGCTCGTGAATTAAATGTACCTGTAATTGCACTATCCCAGCTCAGTCGTGGCGTAGAAGCAAGAACTAATAAGCGCCCGATGTTATCAGATTTACGGGAAAGTGGCTCGATCGAACAGGATGCGGATTTAGTAATTAATTTATATCGTGATGAATATTACAATCCAGAGACACCCGATCGCGGTGTCGCTGAGATTATTATCGCCAAGCATCGTAATGGGCCTGTTGGCACTGTCAAATTATTATTTGAACCAC
>CAIJEA010000279.1 GCA_903819605.1 uncultured cyanobacterium
AGTCTGGAGTTTTCTGATGGAATCCACACTTTCTTTGCGACTAAGTTCCCGCTTAGTAATCTCCAAGGCGAAATTTATGCAATGGCTGGGATCTCTTTAGATATTAGCGATCGCATAAAGACTGAAATTGACCTGCGAGAGAGTAAAGCTAAACTCAAAGATGCATATATCGAACTGAGCATTATGTTTAGCGCTCTAACTGATGTGGTCTTGATTCGTAATGCAGAGGGGCGATGTCTCAAAATTGCGACAACTAAGAATGTGAATTTAAAGGGAACTCGTGAAGAGGTTCTTAGTAAGCCAATTTATGAAGAACTGCCAGAACAGGCAGCTAATATTATTTTACAAACAATTCAAAAGGCTTTGGTGACTAAGCAAATTGTTAGTTGTGACTACAGCTTAGAGATTGATGGTAGAGAAATATGGTTTGCTTCAAATATTTCTCCTTTGACTGAAGATACAGTTATTCAAATTTCACGCGATATCACAGAGCGTAAACTTTCGGAGATAGCATTGGCGCAAGCTAAGGAAGATGCTGAAGCAGCAACTAGAGCCAAAAGTGAGTTCCTTGCTAACATGAGTCACGAAATTCGCACTCCGATGAATGGAGTCTTAGTGATGGCTCAGTTACTTGCGACGACGGAGCTTACAGAAGATCAAAAAGAATTTGTCCAAACTATTCTCGATAGTGGTGATGTTCTTCTAGCAGTTATCAATGATATTCTTGACTTTTCTAAGATTGAATCGGGAATGTTGGCAATAGAAAAGAGAGAGTTTATTTTAGCTGATGTCTTAGGTTCAGTTTTTAACTTGATGAATGGGCAAGCTAGAGATAAGCACATCAATTTACAATGCTTGATTTATCCTGATGTTCATTTAAATATCGTTGGTGACAGCGCTCGGTTGCGCCAAGTACTTATAAATCTAGTTGGTAATGCTCTTAAATTTACACCCAATGGAAATGTCTCAATCACAGTTAGTGGGAATAAATTATTAGAAGATGATAAGTACGAATTGATATTTGCAGTTACCGATACTGGTATTGGTATTCAAGGCGATCGCATCGCCACACTATTTCAAGCCTTTACGCAGGCAGACAACTCGATTAGTCGGAAATATGGTGGTACTGGTTTAGGATTAGCAATTAGCAAACGGCTGGTTGAACTAATGGGTGGAACAATCTGGGTTGAGAGTTTTGGTCAAGTTGGAGGTAATCCTCCCTTAAATTGGCAGCCTCAAACATCCACTCAAGGTGCAACATTTTATTTTGTAATTACCACGATCTATAAAGTGATTCAGACCTCTAGCAGTAGTCAGTTATGTTAGGACAAAAGCAAAAAACAGAAGAGAGTTGCGGCGCGAAGCGCCGTAACTCTCTTCTGGTTTCTCACTTGGTTATAGCTATAAAAAGAGCAAGAGGCAGCGATAAGAGCCACTTCTTGCTCTTTTGTATTAATTTGTTGTTGCTAGATTGAGGGCGATCGCCTCTTTAATACGCTGAATCACAAAATCTTTGTCTAGATAAGAAAGTAAACTACCAGCCTTGGGACCACGCTCCTTGTTTAAGAACGTGAAGTAGACTGCCGCAAAAGCATCCTTCTGAGAAATGGTGACTTGCTTGGAAATGCTAAATAGCAAAGTTTGGAGTTTGTCGCCATCCCACTCAACGTCTGCTTCTAAATTGGTGACTAGCACCTCAAAATAATTTACTTGCTCTGGAGTGAGGTTACTTGCCTTTTCAGGTACGGAGTCAAGATAAAGAACTAGCTTTTCTTCTTCATCAGCATAGTCTTGCAACCATTTCTTGCCCACCCTAATGCGATCGCGGACTACTTGCCAGTCGCGATCGCTTAATGTTTTTGCGCTTCTTGCTGCAATTTCAGCTTCGAGATCGAGGTGTGGAATTTGCAGTAATGAAATTAAGGTACTGAAATCAAAGGCTTGATAGCCTTCTACTTTCTCATCTGTATTCAATTGTGAATAGATTAAAGGAACTAAATCCTCTATAGCTTTTTCGTCTTTGACTGTGTCAGACTGATATTTATCAATCAAGGTGTCATAGTCACGGAACAATCGAGTAATTGTTTCGTAGTTAGGAGAGAAGTTAATTACACTGCGGGGCTGAGTTCGCAACATCAAGAAGCGTAGCAATTCAGGTGGTAACAGATCGGCGATTTCTTTGGCGCTAGAACCCACACCTTTGGAGGAGCTCATCTTGGTTCCATTTACTAAAATAAATTCGTACGGCGCATGGGTAGGTGGACTCTTTTTGAGGACTTTGCGACAAATAGAATTAGCCACATCACGAGAACCACCTTTTTGAGAATGATCTTTACCAGCGAGTTCAATGGATACGCCGACAACTTCCCATTTGGCAACCCATTCAACTTTCCAAGGTAGCTTGCCATTTCCATCAAATGGCGATATCCAGCCAGTATGACCACAGCCCTTGACATAGGTCATAGCATTAGGAGTACAGGTGTAGAAAACTTTGCCGTCTTGGTAATCGCTAACAACTGTAGTCGCAATTTTGCCGCAGTTTTCGCAAATGGTTTGGAATGGATACCAATTTGATGGGCGATCGGCTTTACTGACTTCTTTGTAGGCTTCGCGCACAAGATGGGCGTTGTTCAAGAACAAATCAATGTATGAGTTCATCTTGCCCGAACGATAGAGATCGCGCAGGTAATAAATTTCGGGACGCACGCCTAAATGTTCAAATACTTCTAGAAATTCGCCCATGAAGTATTTGGCATAGTCAGTAGCTGTAGCTTCGGGTGAGGGCACATTGCAGAGAGGCTCTCCCAGATAGGGCTCAAATTTGGCTTGGTCTAAATAATGAGGTACGGTGTCGAGAGCGTCATAGTCATCTACCCCATAGGTAAAAGTAACGGGTTTACCTGCATGTTTAAGGGCGCGATAAATAGCATCATGAATTACAACACCCCGCAATGAGCCGACATGAACTCGCCCAGAGGGGGTTTTGGAATCGTTAACAATAATGCGATCGCCGCTTGCATCTGCTGCAATTTTATCCGCCCAAAACATAGTGGTAATTATCCGAAAGTCTTTCAAGAGTTTTAGTTTGATGCATGAAGTTGTTTGTTTACAAAATTTCATGCATTGACTAGTCTAACAGTAATGCTAAAACTGGTTACATTTCCTCAAATCATCCAACAAATCTCACTACTAAACAAAAATAAGAGGCGGTGCGAAGCACCGCCTCTTATTTTTGTTTAGTA
>CAIJEA010000280.1 GCA_903819605.1 uncultured cyanobacterium
CATCTCTTCTGGTTTTTGTTTTTGCCACAGATATAAATTCAATTTCTAAAACAAGAAATATCTCTGTGCCATTGGAAGTACTGATGCAGGTTCGCAGGTTAATAATTCTCCATCAGCTCTCACCTCATAGGTTTCCGAATCTACCTCCATATGAGGTAAAGCATCATTTAGTTTCATATCAAGTTTGCTAATATTACGAACTCCTTTAACCGCGATCGCCTGTTTTTTCAAGCCTAATTGATCGGGAATACCTCGCTCGATCGCAATTTGCGAAAGAAATGTAAAAGATGTTTTGGCGATCGCACCACCATAACTACCAAACATCGGACGCATATATACTGGCTGAGGTGTGGGAATACTGGCATTAGCATCACCCATTTGCGACCATGCAATAAATCCTCCCTTTAGTACCATTTCAGGCTTCACTCCAAAAAATGCAGGATGCCAGAGAACCAAATCGGCAATTTTGCCAACTTCAATGGAACCAACATATTCAGAGATCCCGTGCGTGATTGCGGGATTAATTGTGTACTTCGCAATATATCGCTGAGCACGGAAGTTGTCAGATCTAGTAGTCTCTAGACTAGAAAGAACTCCTCGTTGCACCTTCATTTTGTGAGCAGTTTGCCAAGTTCTAATAATTACTTCACCGACTCTTCCCATCGCTTGTGAATCAGAAGAAATCATGCTGAATGCCCCAAGGTCGTGGAGAATATCCTCAGCAGCGATCGTCTCACGACGGATGCGTGATTCCGCAAAAGCAATATCTTCAGGAATACTAGGATCGAGATGGTGACAGACCATCAGCATATCTAGATGTTCATCAAGGGTATTTAGGGTGTAGGGACGAGTAGGATTTGTAGAAGATGGAAGTACATTTGCTTCACCGCAAATTTTAATGATGTCAGGAGCATGACCTCCTCCTGCACCTTCAGTATGGTAAGTATGGATGACGCGATTTTTGAAAGCAGCGATCGTATCTTCCACAAATCCAGCTTCATTAAGTGTGTCAGTATGAATAGCAACTTGAACATCGTATTCATCGGCAACACCTAAGCAAGTATCAATAGTTGCAGGAGTAGTTCCCCAATCTTCATGGAGTTTTAATCCGATCGCGCCCGCTTCCACCTGTTCTACTAATCCTTCAGATTTACTGCTATTACCTTTTCCCAAAAAGCCTAAGTTCATCGGAAAGGCATCAGCGGATTGCAACATGCGGTACATATTCCAAGGGCCTGGGGTGCAAGTTGTCGCATTTGTCCCCACTGCTGGCCCCGTACCACCACCAATCATTGTTGTAATACCAGAGGCGATCGCTACTTCGATTTGTTGTGGACAAATGAAATGGATATGAGTGTCAATACCTCCTGCGGTAAGAATCCGACCTTCTCCAGCAATGATTTCTGTACCCGCACCGATAATGATATTCACATTATCCTGAATGTAAGGATTGCCTGCCTTCCCGATCGCGACAATCTTGCCATCTTTAATTCCAACATCAGCTTTGACAACTCCCCACCAATCGAGAATCAGCGCATTAGTGATGGCAACATCAACAGCTCCATTTGCATTGGTAATTGGAGATTGTCCCATACCATCACGGATTACTTTACCTCCACCAAATTTCACTTCATCGCCGTAGGTAGTATAGTCGCGCTCTACTTCGATAAATAGTTCTGTATCCGCTAGACGAACTTTATCGCCTACGGTTGGACCATAGGTTTCAGCATAGGCGCGGCGAGACATTCTATAACTCATTAGTTTAATTCTCCAATTTGCCTTCTACTAAGGCATTAAATCCATAAATTTCACGACTGCCAACATAGCCAACCAGATTAATCTCTTTCTCATCTCCAGGCTCAAAGCGGATTGAAGTACCAGCAGGGATATCTAAGTGCATTCCCTTAGCCCGATCGCGATCAAAAATTAATGCCCTAT
This sequence comes from uncultured cyanobacterium, assembly GCA_903819605.1. Taxonomy (GTDB): domain Bacteria; phylum Cyanobacteriota; class Cyanobacteriia; order Pseudanabaenales; family Pseudanabaenaceae; genus Pseudanabaena. The sequence continues at coordinate 1,939 of CAIJEA010000280.1, forward strand.
TAGTTTCATAAAAGTGATAATGAGAACCAATTTGGATTGGGCGATCGCCTGAATTACTAACCTTTAAAGTTAAGCCTTCGCGCCCAGCATTTAATTCAATTTCACCTTCTTGAGCAATTACTTCGCCAGGAATCATGATTTTACCTATAGTTGTTTGGATATCGTTATCACCGAATCGGTTGATGGACTGTGACTAATTTTGTACCATCAGGAAAAGTAGCTTCTACTTGCACATCATGAATCATTTCGGATATGCCTTCCATAACATCATCACGAGTTAGTAAAGTTGCTCCATAGGACATTAATTCCGCGACGGTGCGACCTTCTCTAGCTCCTTCTAAAATTTCGGCGGTAATGAAAGCGATCGCTTCAGGATAATTTAGCTTAAGTCCTTTAGCTTTTCGGCGCTCGGCTAAAAGAGCAGCCGTAAAAATCAGCAATTTGTCTTTTTCTTGAGGCGTAAGTTGCATGAATATCTACCAAACTCGCGATACAAATTTACCTGCGTTTTAAGTGTCGTAAAGTAACACTTAAAACAGCTACCAAACACGCGGTACACATATCGGTCTATCTCTATAGAATACACGCAAAAGCTGCCAAACTTCTTGAAACCATTTACGAGCATCACTGGAAGAATCTCCACAATATCGACAGACTAGACCTGCAAGCGATCGCGTTACTCCTGCCGTTCCTTGATATTGACCTTCATCCCAAGCTAAACGAGTCTGCGTGATTATCTCTGGCTCTACCGTTGCTCCTACAAAAACAAAACTAGCGGCGATCGCATATCCATTAAGACCATTAGGACTCTGCAACGTCTCAATATGACCATTCAAATATTGTCGATCGATCCATAACGGCATCTCGTTCCGCCAAACCTCAGTATGCGATCGCCAATTGCCACCTAAAAACTTTTCACCACGGGCAGTACGTCCAAACCTGACGATTTCCCACATGGTAAATGTTGCTGATGGTGCAAGATCGATTCTAGTGATTTGCCGATACTTAGCTTCAGCAAAGGCGATCGTTTCCTGTGGAAACCACTCTAAACTTGCCCCTTCATCAAGACGAATATGAATATTTTGCTGGGATTCTTCACCATTGCTCCGATAAATTTTACTCGCAGTAGCAGTGGTAAGGAGTGCTTGAGCATTCGACTGGAGATGGATTTTTGCAGATAGGCGATCGCCTCCTACTAATCCACCAGCGGTATGTAATAGAATGCCATGACAAACTTCATCACCTTCAGGATAAAGTGCTCTTTGAATTTTCCAAGGGGCTACAGCATAACTACGACTTAGGATAGTTTGCTGATTCTTTTTCACAAATTCAACCTCTAACTCTCCTGCCCACGAAGCACACATAGAATACTCAGATGTAAATTACTCTAAATTTCTCGGCTTATTCTAGCCAAATTGAATCGCCACAGCAAATTATACCTTCTTGCAATACAGAAGTTCTAATACCTGCGATCGAATTGTTGTGCTTCGAGGTTGTTCGCAAAATATTTAAGTCATTAGGAAGACCTTGTTGGGCGATCGTGGTGACAACACATCGAGGACAGGCCGTATCAATACTTAGGCAAACTTCATTACCAACGATCATATTTTTCCCCACCCAATCATTTTCGAGAAATGTTGTTTCTGCTGATTCAGGCTTAATCACAATATTAGGGCGAAATCGACACGGATCAAATTCTCCTTCTGGATAAAGGCTTTTTAATTGAGCTAAAGTCGCAGTTGTGATTGCATGAATAGGACAGGAATCAAAGAAAGTTCCCACAGGCATAAATAATTGGGTAACAGTTTCACGATTAATCGCTCCTTCGATATCAGGCCAATACTGATCTAAACTTGGGACTTCAGGTACAGAAGACAATAATTGTACATTGCGCCCTAATAGTTGAGAAAGAATTAAATCAATTTCAGCATTATCACTTGTAGGAGATGTACCGTCTGGCAAGGTAAATTTTACCGATGGCATTGACTTATCAGTACTGGGCGTTTCCGCAAATTTCGCCTGTAATTCTAATAGCTTTGCCCACTTCTTTGGGTTTTTGGCACTTGCTACTCTCTCAGTTTCGCAATCCCATAGTGCATAAGCGCGATCGCCTAAAACCCCTTTCAAGGTTACTGATACTGACTCAAGCTGCTCTCCCAGCATCGATTTGACTGGATATCGCCAAAGTGAGGAAACTGTACCTACTAAAGTTCGAGTCATATATTTTGCAATAACGAATAGTTCTATGGAGGATGATAATTCTGGAGGTTGTTACAGCCCTATAGCCAAATATGTTAAGACATAAAACCAAGAAGATAGTTGCGGCGCTTCGCGCCGCAACTATCTTCTTGGTTTTGTTTTTGTAATAACATAAGTGGTTACTGCTATAACTCAAATAATCTACAAAAATAAGGTAATAAAAATTCTGTTAGTGAATCTTTATTACCTTATTTAGTTTGTCTATCTAGCTCTAAATAGCCAAATACTGATGCACTAAATCATCGGTTAGATCCTCAGTTGTACCATTTGCAACAACTGCTCCTTTCTCCATAATGAAGAACTTTTGTGCGAGCTGTTTTGCAAAGTCAACTTTCTGCTCTACTACAATTAGAGTAATGCTCTTCTCACGGTTAATCCGTTTGAGAGTGTCTTCAATTTCCTGAACAATCGAGGGCTGAATTCCTTCAGTTGGCTCATCTAAAAGCATCATTTTGGGATTACTCATCAATCCACGCGCGATCGCTAATTGCTGTTGTTGACCACCGCTTAGCAATCCGCCTTGACGACTCAAATGCTGTTTGAGCATTGGGAAGAACTCGAAGATTTCATCAGGAATCTTACGATACTTCTTCTGTCCAGCCGACATACCTAGTTTGAGATTATCCAAAACTGATAAATAAGGAATGATTTCTCGACCTTGGGGAATGTAAGAGATCCCATACCTTGCACGTTTGTAAGTCGGAACCTTAGTAATTTCATCAGCATCAAAAACGATATTGCCCGAAAGTACTTTATTCAAGCCAATAACGCTACGCAGTAATGTCGTTTTACCCACACCATTACGCCCTAGCAAACAAGCAATATCGCCCTGATTAATTACCATGTTTACTCCGAACAAAACTGGTGTTTGTCCGTAGGAAACAGTAACGTCAGTTAGTTCAAGCAGCATCGATTTGTTCGCGTCCAAGATACACCTCAATTACTTTGGGATTTGATTGAACTTCATTGACCGATCCTTCGGTCAATTTTTCACCTTGGTGAAGCACCACAATTCTCTGAGCAATTTGCTTAACAAACTCCATGTCATGCTCAATTACCACAACAGAATGATTTTGAGAAATCGTCTTGATAATTTCGCCTGTCAAATGGGTTTCGTCAGGAGTCATGCCAGCCGTTGGCTCATCCAGCAAGACCAAGGTTGGGTCTTGAGCAATTACCATACCAATCTCTACCCACTGTTTTTGTCCGTGAGATAGAGATGAGACTTTGGAATATCCTTTTTCTAAAAGCCCAACGCGATCGAGTACAGAAATGATTTTGTCCCTTTTACCAGCCGTAAGTTTAGACTTGATCGAAGCAAAAACGCCATGAGATCCTTTGAGCGCTAACAAGATATTGTCGAATACTGACAAATCATTGTAAACGTTAGGATTTTGGAACTTACGTCCAATTCCCATACGTGCAACTTTGTAAGGACTTTGATTAGTTATATCCTTGCCATGATAGTAAACATGTCCTGAAGCTACTGGAGATTTGCCAACAATCGCATCAAGTAAAGTACTCTTGCCAGCTCCATTTGGACCAATAATCGTAACAATTTCATTTTTGCCAACTTCTAGATCGACACCCTTTAATGCTTTGAATCCAGAAAAGACTACTTTGAGATCTTTAACAGATAAAACAGGTTCTCTATCACTAGCAACATCACTATTCTGAACTTCTGAAATTGTTTCCATGAGTTATACCTTTTCGAGATTAAGAAATACTTGGTTTTATTGAAATCTCTAGATTCCTAAAAGTTTCAATCGTTAATAGATAAATTTGAAATATGCTAGGAATCATTAAGCTTTTCCAATTGGTTAGACTTTTTAGAAAGGAATTTCTTTGGTAATAGGCTCATTAGCCCATCAGGAAGAAATAATACTACTATCACCAAGAGCACTCCGACAATTAACTGCCAATCTTGAGTAATTCGATCCACAGAATTTTGGATCTGTCCAAGTAAAATGGCAGCAATAATCGGTCCAAAAAGTGTACCTCTCCCGCCTACAGCAACCCAAATTACGATCTGAGTACCAAAAGCAACACCAAGATAAACTGGCGAAATAAATTTGTTTAGAGGAACAAACAACCCACCAGCAATCCCAGCAATCCCAGCAGATAATGTCCAAATAAATATTTTAAAATTAGCAACGTCATAGCCAAGGTAGGAGATACGTTGCTCATTTTCTTTTATAGAGCGGAGAATCAATCCAAAGTTAGACTGAGTTAACCACCAACTGCCAGACATCACAGACGCTGCAAACCCAAGGATTATGAAATATATTCCTACAGGTGGTACGGTTGTGCCAAATAGGGCTAGTTTAGAAACATCAGTGATCCCATTTGTTCCACCCGTATATGCTTGTTGGCTTACAAAGAAAGTAGTTAAAGCAGATGAAATCGCAAGGGTGATAACTGTAATGTAAACACCGCTAACTTTAGAACGGAAAATGAAGGAGCCGATTAAATACGCAAATCCTGCTGGTAATACTACCATTGCAATTACGGCGACTGGAAAATACTGTAATGGTGCAATGAACCAAGGTAATTCCTTCAATCCGTTCCAAACCATGAAGTCTGGAAGAGTGCCGCCATAATTATTGGCGGTTGCCGACAAATTGAGCTTTAGATAATATGCCATCGCATATCCACCCAAAGTAAAAAATACACCATGAGCAAAGCTCAGAATACCTGTGAATCCCCAAACTAGATCCAGAGAAACACCCAAGGTTCCAAACAAGAGCAACTTTGCCATCAGGTTAGTCTGGAATTCGCCAGCCACAAAAGGGAAAACTGCAAATATCACCAACAGGACTAAACTTGTAGCCAGCCATCTCTTTGGAACATAGTTAGCCTGTCGAATACGACCTACTACTTCTGCCATAATAATAAAATCTCCACTAAATCCGCTCTTATTGACAAAAAGATCGATGTAAACATCCTAACTACGTTTTTGAACTGTAAATAGCCCTTCGGGACGGTAGCGAATCAACACGATTACGGCTGCCAATACAATTACTCTCGCAGTTGGGTCGTTGATAAGATATGCGATCCCTGCATTCGATTCGCCAATCAAAACTGCACCTGCTAAAACGCCAATCAATTTATCAACACCACCAGTAACTACAGTCATCCAAGCATCTACTAGGTAATCTTGTCCCATTGGGGGCGCAACACTTTTTAGTGAAGAAATAACAGTACCTGCAACTCCTGCTAAGCCGCATCCATAGGCAAACGTTAGCATATCTACGAGGCTAGTATTGACACCCAAACACTTTGCCATATTGCGGTTTTGGGTGACTGCACGCACTTCTCTTCCGAGCTTTGTTCCGTAAAGTAAAAAAGCTGTTATTCCCAGAAGCAATAGTGCCATGAAGATAATAAATAAACGGTAGTAAGATATCTCGATCGCTTGTCCACCAATTTGAAACGGAGTCCAGTTCCCTCTAATGTATGGTGGAGCTTTCACATACTTTAGTTGAGCCGTGAAAATGAGCTTGACAACGCCTTGAATCACGATACTTAGTCCCCAAGTCGCCAAAAGCGTCTCAACAGCTCGCCCATATAGCCGTCGAACTATAGTCAGCTCGACGATTGCGCCAATGAAGGCTGTAAATAAGAAAGAAAATGGAATTGTCAATAACAAATCCATTTTGAAATTACTTTGCAAAACAAACGATGTATATGCACCCAGCATGATGAATTCACCATGAGCTAGGTTGATAATTCGCATGACTCCGAACGTTATCGAAAGTCCTAAACCTGTCAACAAAAGAATACCGATAATACCAACACCATTTAGGAGTTGATTGGTAATTGCGATCGGGTCGAACGATTTTGCTGCCGGAGTTGTCTGTGCTAAGTGTATTAACGAAGATAATGCATTAAATGGCAAGACGTTCATGGCTTTCTTAGTTCAATCATTCAGTGGTTGGTTAATTCTGGCTTAAACACACTATCCTATGAGCTATATCAAAAAGGCTTATAGATTCCTAAGAGTTATGAGAGGCACATCTTGCGGATGCACCTCTCATAACTCATTTTGGATTGCTATAACTAGTTAGTGGGAAGTTGTTAATTACAATGAGTTTAAACGGAGATTAATTTAAGTTTCCTTCAGGTACTCAATTGGAACATCCTTCTTAGTCTCAACGATGGGGTTGCTGCGGTCATCTGGGGTTTTATGAACACAGATGCGCCCCTTGTAGAGAGCTTGGCTCCAAGGAATCGGCTTAACGGCTGCCTTGGTAGCAAACACGATTTCAGCCTGACCATCAGCTTTCCATTTTCCAATTCTGGAATATAGATAGGTGTGGTAGTTGTCTGGATCGACTTTCACGGTTCCTTGAGGAGCCTTGAATACCTGACCTCTGGTTGCTTCACGTAGATTGGATGTGTTAAGTGGTTTCTTTTCCTTAGCACATTTTTCCATCGCTTGTGCCATGAAGAATGTTTGGATGTATGCAGCTTCCATAACACCATTTGTAACGCGATCCTTGCCAAACTTCGCTTTGAACTGTTCTACAAAAGCCTTGTTCTCAGGAGTGTCAACGGTCTGGAAGTAGTTGAAGCTACTGTAGTGACCTTCCGCAAACTCAGGACCCATCGCTTGAATTTCTTCTTCTGTGGTCGGAAATGCCATGATCGGAATATCCTTGGAAGTAATTCCAGCATCCTTGAGTTGCTTGTAGAAAGCAGGAATACTGTCTCCAACTAGATTGCTAAGAATGAAGCTAGGCTTAGCTTGCTTGATCTTGTTGATGATCGTGATGAACTCAGTTGTACCGAGCGCAGCGTATTCGTCTCCAACAACTTCACCGCCACCATTGACCAATTCTGCCTTGGCAATGCGATTGCTTTCTTTAGGATAGATGTAGTCAGAACCGATGAAGAATCCTTTTTTACCAAAGTTTTTGATGCAGTAAGGGATCGAGTCGGTGATCTGTTGGTTGGGTGCAGCACCCGTATAAATTACGTTCGAGCTACATTCGTTTCCTTCATAGTAGACAGGATAGTAAAGTAGGCTGTCCTTTTCTTCAAAAACAGGAAGAACTGATTTACGACTAGCTGATGTATAACAACCAAGAACGCATACAACTTTGTCTTCATCAATCAAGCGCTTGGACATTTGGTTGTATAAATCCCAGTTAGAGTCGGGGTTAACAACGACCTTTTCAATCATTTGTCCGTCGATACCTTTCTTGCCAGCCCAAGGTCCAGTCCCTTCGTTGATTTGATCGATCGCGAGGAAAGTTGCATCTTGCAACGACTTCTCCACAATCGCGATCGTACCTGTGGTTGAATACATCACGCCAACCTTAATACCTTTATTGCCATCAGCAGCAGGCGAAGCCGAAGTGGTCGCTGTTCCTGATGATGTAGTAGTTGGAGTCTTAGTATCAGTGCCACCTTGGGTACAGGCTACCATAATGCCACTTACAGCAGCAGCAGAACCATACTGGATAAAACGGCGACGTGTTACAGCGCTCAAACCATCAACTGACTTACGTTTTTTCATTAGCTGAAATTCTCCTTAACAATTAAACTCACACCGAACATTTGATACATTAATTTGCCTTACTTCTAAAGCAAAATACCATAGTCTAATGACCTACCATCCAAGGGCGACTTCCTGAATGATATTGAACTCTAGGTGTTTTAGGTTCCAAATCTCTCTTAACTAACTCTGGTTCAGAACTGACTTTTTTCAATCGTATCGTTCTAGATAGAGTCATTGGTGGTGAAAAGATTCGCTTACCTCTTGTATTGCAACTTGGACAATTGGCAGGATCGCTAGACTCAGCCATTGGTCGCATTACTTCATACACACCGCATTCTTCGCATCGAAACTCATAAAGAGGCATAATTTGATTAGACTGGAAGAATGTTTTTGTCAAAAATCGCAGTTGGAATTGCTAGAGTACAACAGGCATTAGGAATGTCCACTATACCACTAACTCTTCCTTCGATAGGCGCACAACTTAACAATAGATAAGCCTGTTCTCCAGTATAACCAAACTTTTTGAGGTATTCGATCGCATTTAAACAAGCTTGGCGGTATGCAATATGGACATCCATAAAATATTGCTTACCTGTAAACTCATCTACAGAAATCCCTTCAAATACTAGAAATTCTGAGTAATGTGGTTCTACTGGACCTGGTTTGAAGATTGGATTTACCATGGCATACTTATCTACGCCGCCTTTGATAATGTCTACATGAAGATCAATAAATCCAGACATTTCAATCGCACCGCAAAATGAAATCTCACCATCTCCTTGAGAGAAGTGAAGATCTCCCATAGAGAGCTTACCACCTTCCACATAAACAGGGAAGTAAATGCGGGTTCCTCTTGATAAATTCTTGATATCACAGTTGCCACCATGTTCGCGAGGAGGAATAGTACGTGCCGCCTCAGCAGCAACTCGTGCATATTCAGACTGAGGCAATGTACCCAAAACAGCATTTAACGGATTTGGTAGTGCTGCTAAAACAGGCACTCCATCCATATTGACTCCAGCTCCGTAGGTTCTGCGGTCTGGCTGGGTTGCCATTAGCTCAGCTTCACGCTTATTCCACTTAGCAAGTAGGTCATGGGATGGTGCACAGCCGATTAAACCAGGATGGGTAATCCCAGCGAATTTCACACCTGGAATATGTCGAGAAGTAGTATAAATACCTTGCAAGTCCCAAATCGCTTTAGCAGGATTAGGATAATGATCTGTTAAGAAACCACCTCCGTTTTTTTGGTCGAAAATCCCTGTAAAGCCCCATTCATCGCCTTGCAGAGCACCAATGTCAACGATATCAACGACTAAAATATCACCAGGTTCAGCACCATTAACCCAAATTGGTCCGCTTAGTACATGGACAACGGATAAATCTACGTCGCGAATATCATCAGAACTGTCGTCATTTTTGATTTGTCCATCAGTCCAGTCTTTACATTCAATGCGGAAAACATCTCCTGGATTGACTGAAGCAATTGCGGGAATATCTGGATGCCATCGATTGTGCCCAGGTAGCTCTTGCTCACTCATTGGCTTAGTGAGATCAACTTTGAATAAAGTCTTTGGCATTAAATTCTTCTCAAACTGTAAAGAACAAGAATAGTTAGACTCTATGAAGAACTATTCACATTGAAAATATGCATAGACCAGAACTATGCATATTTTCAATCTATAAACAACATACTGCGTTACTTTTTTTTTTCCATCTGTAATGCTTTATACCAATCAAGGTTCGATCTCTTTAACCTAAAAGTATGATGATTTTTTGCTAAAAGTCATCATACTTTAACCAAAATATATAGACATATTGTGAGTCAAATCTTATTTGGTCTCTTGGAATCAATCAGGATTAATTTGAACAAATTAGAACTACATTCTATCGATAATAAATTCCGAGATTTTCGTCAATCCGACTTGAGTTTTGAGGTTGCTGAATATAAATGGTTTGCTACCACGCATTTTTATTGCATCCCGTTCCATTACATTCAAGTCTGCCCCAACATAGGGCGCAAGATCTATTTTATTAATCACTAATAGATCGGATTTGGTGATTCCAGGTCCTCCCTTGCGGGGAATCTTATCACCCGCAGCAACGTCAATCACATAGAGTGTTAGATCGACAAGCTCTGGACTAAATGTAGATGCAAGATTATCACCACCACTCTCAACAAAAATTAAATCTAGATCCTTAAAACGAAGTTCTAGTTGCTCGATCGCTGCCAAGTTCATTGATGCATCCTCACGGATTGCTGTATGTGGACACCCACCCGTCTCTACGCCAACGATACGATCGCGCTCTAAAGCTTCACTTCTTACTAGGAACTGAGCATCTTCTTGAGTATAAATATCATTAGTGACGACAGCAATTTGGAAATGCGATCGCATAGACTTACAGAGCGAATCAACAAGAGCGGTTTTTCCTGAACCTACAGGACCTGCAACTCCAACACGAAATGGCGACATAGAGATTTATCCTGATACAATTTTAAAAATTAAACAGTTTTTAGATAGTTACTATTCTACTAATGCACATTCTTACACAACGTCTATCTCCACAGGCAAAACGACTTGTTAATTCTGAATCTTTACTTACACTTGCGTTAGTTGCGGAAGATAGAACTCGTAGTCGGCATCGATTTATGTGTGCTGAAGGAGAAGAGGTCAATCTACAGCTTCAGAGAGGAACTGTATTAAGAGAAGGAGATATTCTCGCTGATGAACATAATCAGGCGATAGCAAAAGTCATTGCAAAACCCGAACCAGTTCTCACTGTTACAGCAAAGCACCCTCTAGACTTTTTACGAGCAGCCTATCATTTGGGGAATCGCCACATTTCTCTGGAAATTAAGGAAAACTATCTTCGTCTATCACCTGATTCAGTTTTAGAAGATATGATTTTACAATTAGGATTGACTGTAATAAAAGAAACTCAGCCTTTTCAACCAGAATCTGGTGCTTATCATCATCACCATGACCATTAACCCATCCGATCTACAATTATTGCGGCTTTTGCAGATCATAAGTCCATCTTTACCTGTAGGTGCTTACAGCTATTCTGAAGGTATAGAATATCTTTGTCATGCAGAAATCATCCTTACCGAAGCCGATCTATGTCATTGGTTAAGGAGAGAGTTAAGTGAAGGTTTTATCGTAACTGAGGCAGCGATCGTACTTCGCGCCCATCAAGCAATAGTCTCTGGTGATAAATCTGCTCTGGAATATTGGAACAGTTGGTTTTCAGCAACACGAGAATCCGAGGAGGTTCGCTTGGCTAGTTGGCAAATGGGTCAATCACTTATGAAATTATGGTGTCAACTTCCAGATGGACAATTAACTGGCTTTGCATCATCAAATCCAAGTCTGCGATCAACCACAAGACAGGAAATAAGCGGCTTTTTACCCCAAGCCAAAGAAAATTCTGATGGAAAAGGTTGCAATTATGCGATCGCCTTTGGTGTTGTTGCCGCAAGCTTAGAAATTGATGCTAGTAACGCTATCTCTGGCTACATTTATAGCTGGCTATCTAATTTAGTTAGTGCAGCAGTTAGGACAATTCCTTTAGGGCAAACGACTGGACAGCAAATTATTTTCCATCTTAGCAAATACATATTACTCAGCTCTCAGTCGGCACTACAACGTTTAGATAGTGAATTGGAGTGGTGCGGATGGGGAGCAAGTTTAGCCTGTGCTAAGCATGAGACTCAATACTCGAGATTATTTCGCAGCTGAGTATACTTAGCCAAGCAACGCTTTGTTAATGAAACAATATAATGGAAAAAGCTTCCCCTTTATTTTCTAAAGTATATACTCTAAGATTACTGTAGCCAATCGGGTAGTGATTTTGCTTCCAAGATAGGGCTAATATACTTTTTATTCTGCCTATTGCCCTTATAGCGGTTTTGACAGTAGCACTAGCTAATATCAAAACTAAAGCCCAAGATGAATAAGGTTTTGTGGTTTTCAGGTTGCCCCTGCCAAATTTAAAACCGCTATAGTTAGAAAAGTATGGAAATAGAAAATTACAATATAGTTACCACTGAACAGCTTTGCTTGGCTACCGTTGAAAGTCTAGAGCTTGAGATCAAGGAATTGAAAGCTCAGAATTTTAGCTTAAAGGAACAGTTGGTGGAGAGAATTACTCAAGAAGAACAATTAGTGAAAGCTAACCATTTTCTACAAACTGAAGTTAATGCTCGCAAACATACTGAAATTACCCTGAGATTACTTTTAGAGGAAGTTTTAAGTGAAAAGAACGATCTCGAAATAATTCTCGATACTACTACATCTCATAGCGATGTTATTGAAGCGTTGATGTATGACAAGGCTTTATCGCTTGCGCGCGAAGTAACTATTGATGGTTTGACTCAGATTGCTAACCGCCGTGCTTTTGATCAAAGATTAGAGAAAGAATGGCAACGTCTAGCTAGAGAAAATCTACCGATTTCGATGCTGTTATGTGATGTCGATTTTTTTAAACGCTACAACGATCGCTATGGACATCCTGCTGGAGATGATTGTTTACGGGCCGTAGCAAAGGCGATCGATAGTTGTATTCGTCGCCCAGCCGATCTTGCAACGCGGTATGGGGGGGAAGAATTTGCCGTAATCTTGCCCAACACTGAAAGAGAGGGTGCAACTTTTATCGCTCAACAAATTTGCCAAGTAATTAGCGATCTGAATATTCCACATGAATCTTCCTATGTTAGCAATCACGTCACAATCAGTATTGGTATATCCACTAGGATGCCTAAATATATAGTGACTTCCAAAAGCTTAATTGAGGATGCTGACAAAGGATTATATCTAGCTAAAAATCAAGGACGAGATCGGGCAGTATTTGGCAGCAATTAATTTGGTGAATAAGCCCAGCAAGCATCTTTAGTATTACTTCCGAGCTAAGCTCTATATGTTATTTTTTAGCATTGGAAGCGATCGCCTTTTCTCGTTTTATTTCATTTACACAATTCCCACTTCTCTCAAAGTCAGTAATATTGGAGAGTGTAGTTTCCGCAATATTAGCAAGTGCCTGACTAGTGAAAAATGCCTGATGCCCTGTCACGATGACATTGGGAAAAGTTAATAAGCGCTGAAAAGTATCATCTTGAATAACCTGACTGGATAAATCTTCAAAGAACAAATCAGCTTCTTGTTCATACACATCAATACCCAGATAGCCAATTGCTCCAGATTTCAGTCCATCGATCGCGGACTGAGTATCAACTAGTCCACCTCGACTTGTATTAATCAGCATTATGCCTTTCTTCATTTGGGCGATCGCATCTGAATCGATCAAATGATGGGATTCAGGTGTTAGGGGACAATGGAGCGAAATGATATCTGACTTAGCAAACATTTCGTGCATAGACACGTATTTCATCCCTAATTCTAAACAATCTGAATTTTGATAAACGTCATAGCCCAATAATTGACAACCAAATCCATTCATTATCCTTGCAAAGATTGCGCCAATTCTACCTGTACCAATCACCCCGACCGTCGCTTCGTGCAAATCAAAACCAAGTAAGCCTTCAATGGAAAAGTTTCCTTCTCTAACACGATTATAGGCGCGATGAACTTTGCGATTGAGTGACAGAATCAGAGCAACAGCATGTTCGGCGACAGCGAATGGAGAATAGGCAGGAACACGAACAATCGCTATTCCAAATTTTGTAGCCGCAGCTAAATCCACATGATTGAAACCAGCCGATCTTAGAGCAATTAACTTTGTACCTCCTTGGGCAAGGGTTTCCATCATTTCGGCATTGAGATTGTCATTGATAAAGATACAGACTACGGCAAATCCTGCGGCGAGAGAAACGGTCTCATGACTAAGGTGACACTCAAAGAAGATAATTTCGTGCTGATATTGCTCATTCGCAACATTAAAAGATTGACGATCATACGGTTTAGTGTTGAAGAAGGCAACTTTCATAATTAAATTTTCGCTATTTTAATTTTGTACATACTATAGCAATCTTAAAGGGAACCACGATTGCCATAAAACCCTCAAAATTGCACACCATGCAAAATCGCTATAGATGGAATATTTTTGCTTGGATGAAAGCTAAGAAGATGACTTGTTTGTCACGTCTTTTCGATGAAGTTGAATAAGTATAATCAAGTCATTTCTGCTGTAGATATTTGCGATCGCCTACAGTCAGTTGGTAATCAATCGACAAATCTTAATCATCGTAAGGATATCCTGCAAGCACTTGAGTTAACTAGAGATAGTCTGATTTGCGGCATTATAAACTGAACAATTAGGCGTGCGCGGCGAAGCCGCGGGCACTGGTCAGTTAAGACGTGAGAAGTAAAATAAAGAGGCAGAGACAAGGAGAAAGGCATGGAATGTCCACACTGCCAAAGCGAAAAGATAGTCAAGAACGGCAAAGATTATCACCAA
>CAIJEA010000281.1 GCA_903819605.1 uncultured cyanobacterium
GCCATTAGCGTTTTGGCAAAGAGATCTCCTAGCAAAAGATCCATTTCAGGCTCTATATGGCGAATATCAACAAATCGCTCATCAACTGCAAACTCAACCAATTGACGGCAAAAAGTCAGTTGATAAAGAACAGATAGATCAGGTAAAAAGCTTGCTCAAGGCGGGGGCGAGTGCATTAGGCGATCTGATGCCAATGTCAGGACTGAGTAAGCCTGTGCTAGAGACAACGGCGGAGAGAACGGTTGATATTGCAGGGATGTTATTGACGGAAAAGGATCGTTGGCAGCAGGTGTTACAACAGCATCGTGCGACAAAGAAAAATAAAGAATTACAGGCTTTGATGTTAGAGCCGATTCCTAAATTGACAAAAGCTTTTGCGGAGGCATTGGTACTGCGATCGCAAAAGACTAAAAAGACGGTGGTATTAGTGCTGGATACTTACGAAAAAGTCTCATTGGATCTAGATCGTTGGCTATGGCAATCTTTATTAGCCAATACGCAACTTCAGCCGCATCGGGTACGCTTAGTGGTGGCAGGTACAAAAAGTTTGTTGGATGAGAAAGTATGGCGTAAGCTTCAGCAAGATCGCAATCTCATTTTTGACCGTCAACTTGATCGATTTGACCAAAGCCAAACTCAAAAATATTTACAGGATATTGGCATTAAGGATGAAGTGGAAATCACGGCAATCTTTAAGGTTACTAAGGGATTACCCTACTATCTCAATTGGGTGCGAGAGCAACGGGAAAAAGGTAAGCCGATTAACTTTGCTCAGGGTAATCAAGGGATTGTCAAATTTTTGCTACAGGATTTAAATGATCAGGAAAAGCAAGCATTAAAAATCACCGCCTGTTGTCGATGGTTCGATCGCCGCTTGATTCAACATTTACTGACGCAGCAGTCGGAGTTGAACCGAGAAAATGGACAAAATTGTTATGATTGGTTGATTCAGAGGGAATTTGTGGAGCCAATCCAAAGGTTTTATCGCCTTGATGATGTGGCGCGACATGTGTTTCGGGAATCTCTCTGGCAAGAATCCCTCGAACAATTTACCCAAATCCATAAAATCCTTGCTGATTATTTCAATGCTCAAGCCAATCGGGTGATTGCGCCTGAAAGTCATGTCAGCGAAAAATATGCTAGTGACGAATGGTGTCGCTACAAGGCAGAAGCGCTTTATCACATTTGCTTTGTTGGCAATCTAGATATTCGCCAAATCCTCTTGACACATCTTTTTGAATCCCATTATTTCGATCAAGCTGATGTGATCAAGACTCTCTTTACTGCGATCTCTAGTGAAGACAGTCTTGAATCTCATACATTACTGACTGAAAGTACGCGCAAATTGTTGAGTGCGATCCAGCCAGCAGCAATGAATAGCAGGATAGTTTTAAAGAAAGAAGTTGTCAGCATCGAGGAACTTAATAAACTGAATCTCTCTCAATCGCAGCTAGAAGCGGCAAGGCAAACCTGTTTCTCTCAAATCCAATCTCTAGAAGGTTTAGCTAAGTTTTCGGCACTAATTTACAAAGCGAAGATTGTTCTTAAAACTCAACGAATGCAATGGTTACAGCAAGCCAAGGAGCTTGCCGAACATCTTGTCACAGATGCAAATCCCGAATTTAGCTCTGGATTGCTCCAACGGCATTTAGGACAAGCTTTCTTTGAAGTAGAAAGCTACGAAGAATCGATCAAATCCTTTGACCAAGCCCTGCAATTCAACACTAACGACCACGAAGCATGGTACAACCGAGGCATTGTGTTCTTTAATTTAGGAAGAAACGAAGAATCGATAGACTGCTTTGACCAATGCTTATCAATCAAACCTGATGACTACCATGCGTGTCATGCAAAAGGCATTCTACTATATGGTTTGGGCAGATACGAAGAAGCGATCGCATCCTATGACAAATCCGTAAACATCAAGCCTGATCAACAAGACATCTGGGGCAACCGAGGCTTTACACTCCTCAATTTAGAAAGAAGAGAAGAAGCGCTTTTCTCTTTTGACAGAGCATTAGAAATCAATCCTGATGACCATAAAGTATGGTACTCACGAGGTCTTTTACTGTATGTTTTAGACAGAGCCGAAGAAGCAATCTCTTGCTATGATAAAGCCTTAGAAATCAATCCTGACGACCACGAAGTATATTATGACCGAGGCAGTGCACTAAGAAGTTTAGGAAAAAATGAAGAAGCGATAACATCCTATGACCAAGCTTTGCAAATCAAACCTGACGACTACGAAGCATGGTGTAGCCGAAGCGTTGCGCTAGGTAATTTAGACAGACTAGAAGAAGCGATCAACTCCTATGACAAAGCGTTAGAGATAAAGCCTGACTATCACTATGTTTGGAGTAATCGAGGCACTGCGTTAGTTAATTTGGGCAGATACGAAGAAGCGCTCGCATCCTATGACAGAGCTTTAGAAATCAAACCTGACGACCACTCAGCATGGCACAACCGAGGCATTGCGCTAGGTAATTTAGGTAGATACGAAGAAGCGATCACTGCCTATGACCAAGCCTTGCAAATCAAACCTGACGACTACGAAGCATGGTACATCCGAGGCAGTGTTCTAGATGAGTTAGGCAGACACGAAGAAGCGATTAGCTCATATGACAGAGCCTTAGAAATCAAACCTGACTACCAAGATTCTTGGCGCAGTAGAGGTTATGCATTTTTGAGGTTAGGAAAATTTGATGAGGCTCTTGCTAGCTTTGAGAAAGAAATGGAATTTAATGAGGGTAGCGCTTATTATGACAAAGCCTGTTGCTATGCATTACAAAATCAAATTGATGAAGCTATTCCCAACCTGAAAAAAGCCATTGAGATAGATAGTGAAGAATATCTTAATAGAGCAAAGACCGACTCAGATCTTGACAACATCCGCCACGATCCACGCTTTCAAGCCTTAATACAATAGGAGAAAACACCATGACTACCCTACTCGAACAAGCCTTTAACGCCGCTACCAAACTCTCCCAAGAGAGACAAGACGAACTAGCACAACTAATCCTACAAGAAATTTCACGACCACAGCATCAACAAGTCAATAAAGCACCTACACAAAAAAAACCTCCAAATATTTACAGAACTCGGCTTAGTTGGATGCATTGAAGGAGAACTCGACCTTTCAACTTGAGAACCTTTTGATTTAGCAATTTTTCCCACTTTCAAGCCTTGATACAATAAGAGAAAAACACCATGCCACAACTACTCAACCAAGCCCTTGAAGTCATTTCTCAACTCTCAGAAACCGACCAAGAACATATCGCCGCCCTAATCTTGCAAGAAGTAGAAACCCTTCGCAAACAGCAAGAACTAGAAAAACAAGCAGGTTATGCCCAAGCCCAAGCATTCCTACAACGCATCGCCAAAATCCGCGAAAGCATCCCAAAAGAAGAATGGCAAAAACTCCCATCTGACGCTTCTAAAAACGTTGATCATTACTTATATGGTTCACCCAAAGAAGACTAATGCGAAAAATATTTGTTGATACAAGTTACTGGATCGCAGTTCTTAATCCTACTGATTCACTCCATGATTTTGCTAACAATCTCACGCTAACACTATTCCCATCCAAGCTAGTTACAAGCGAACTCATACTCAATGAATTGCTCAATCATTACTCAGGCAGTGGATCTCGATTTCGCGAAATCACATCCAATTTAATTCGCCAAATTCAAGAAGATGAAAATATGGAAGTCATTCCTATAACGAGTCAACTTTTCACAAGCGCTTTTCAACTCTACGCCCAACGTCAAGACAAAGCTTGGAGTCATACCGACTGCTCATCATTTTGCATTATGCAAGAACTAGGGATTACGGAAGCTCTAACCTATGACAAACATTTTGAGCAAGCAGGTTTTGTTGCTTTGTTAAGAAGTTAGGAGAAAAATATGATTACAATTACAGAAATCCTTCAAACTATTCCCAAACTATCTCAAGAATACTGTTTCCAAGCTTTCAAGAACTTCTACCAGATATGAACCTAATGCGATCTCGCCTATTAGCTAGACTCAATAACCAAGAGGCTTAATTGTAATACCGCTATTAAGTGACGAAAAATTTAACGGAAAAATTGTGCATGGATTATTTTTGCGTCAACCAAGTAGAGAAATAGTTTTGGCCACGGGAGCCTAATTTTATGACCGATTTAAATACAATCGATAGAAACAAAAGCAACTTACTGCTAGTCTAATGATGCATGATTGCAAAAGATATCTTGAGGATGTCTCGATATGAATAAGTTTCCCTGTCTTATTAATGTAACTTTTTTACTTGCCCTAATTGCGCCATCAACTGCTTGGGCACAGACTGCTCCCCAAAAAATAGTTTTTGTCTCACCACAAGGCTCAGACACGGCTGGTGCAGGTACAGAAACACAAGCTTTTCGGACAATTACCGCCGCGATCGCTGCCAATCCCCAAGAAGGGACAGTCTTCCAGCTAGGATCTGGCACATATAGCACCGTCACTGGCGAAAGCTTCCCAATTCGTCTTCCCAAAGGCACAGTTTTACGTGGTAATCCTAGCGCTAATGGAACTAATGTGGTGATTAGTGGTGGTGGACGTTTTGTTAGTTCCACCTTTGCTAGCCAAAATATCGCGATCGCCGCCGCCAATGACTCCCGCATCGAAGGAGTGACAATCACCAATAGCAATCCACGCGGTTATGGACTCTGGCTAGAATCCAGCCGCAATGTAGTCGTTACCAACAATAATTTTATTCGCAATACCCATGATGGAATCTTCCTCACTGGAAGTACCAACGCCTATATTGGCAATAATCTATTTACGGGGAATACTGGAAGCGGAATCTCGGCACTCGGCACAAGTACGGGTGAAATTCGCAATAACAGATTTGAGAATACAGGCTTTGGGCTTTCGATCGGACAACAGTCTCAGGTTCTTTTAGCAAACAATAATATCTCGCGTAATGTAGATGGCATCGTTATTTCTAACACTGCTCAGCCAATACTCAGAGGCAATGCGATCGTTGATAATCAACGCAACGGCCTTGTCATATTAAGTAATTCTAGTAATGCTCCCCGTCCTGATCTTGGGACGATTAGTTCGTGGGGAAATAACAACTTTAGTAACAATGGTGAATCTGATATTAACAATGCGACAACTATTCCTCTAGTAGCAGTGGGTAACCAAATCAATCGATCGCGCGTTAAAGGGCTAATCGATCTTACTGCATCACGTTCTCCCATTACTACTCCGATCTCTTCTAGTACTGTACCACTTCCTTCTCTTCCATTAATTTCTACTAATAATGGAAATACAACTCCTATGCAACCCTCTTTAACCCCTAAACCAACCACCATATTTGTACCCGCTAAGCCTCCTAGCCAAAACTTGCCTAGCCCAGTTATTGCGACAAATCCTAGTGATAGCAATAATTCACCAATGACAATTACAATCGAGCGTGAATATAGCGCTTCATCGCTAACTCCAAGTTACCCCAATCAAGTTGCAGCTTTACCATCTGCTACACTCGATCCAACAACAGGCAAACCATTTCAATATCGTGTGATTGTCGCCAATACCTCATCAATAGTTACCCAGAAGGTAAAAATGATGGTTCCAGATGCATTTCGTCTGTCACGTAGTGGCAGAACGATGCTACAAGTTGGAGCTTATAGCGATCGCCCCGCCGCCAACGATTTAGTTCAAAAACTATCCCAAGCTGGTTTGAGCGCGGAAATTATTCCTTTCCGCTAATTTAGGGACTTACGAAAAAATAAAGTGCCCAATCCAGCTTTTCCAGAATCATTGGGGCGGCTTCGCCGCCCCAATGATATTTTCATAAAGTTTCTGCGATTTA
>CAIJEA010000282.1 GCA_903819605.1 uncultured cyanobacterium
AAGAGAAATTCTGAACAGCTATTCTCACAAAATTAAATTGGTCTAGTAAGTTTTGGTACATTTTACAAAGCTCCCCAATAAATGCAATTTGTATTGTGGTGATAATCTCAGGTTTACCGAAAACTTGCTCCCAATCGCTGTATCGTAAAGCCGCATAGGGGGACATTAAAATATGTCCCATTGTTTCACCTTCGTATATAATTTGTGATCCAATTTCAAAGTTAATTGGCAGAAGGCGTGATAACAATTGAAATTCATGAATTCTTTTATTTTGTCCTTCAAATGAGATTACCCAATATTTCCATCGTTCTTTTGGTAAAGGTTCATGAAAATATGTTTTGTGTCCAAACGAGTTGATTGTTTCTACTACTTCTGCATCATATGGAACCCATGTAGTTCTCTTATACGGTAAAGACTCTTTTACAATCTTTTTGATTTGTTCAACTTCATAATCTGTCGCAGATCGGAATATATAATTGGGCAAAATTTCAACTGGTAAATCGCCCACAACTTGTAAATGAGAAATAATGACTGCAATATTACTTTGTACCATTTTTCTAGCTTCCTAATTTTTACCCAGCAACAAAAATCCAGCTAAATTAAATATTAATATTCTGGGTGGCAAGCATTACATTTATATGAGTAAAAATTCGATCTAGTTTGCCTAAGTTTTCTAACTCAGGAATTTCTTCAACAGAAAGCGATTTCACTTTTTTTTGTCCAGAAGTGACTCCATTCGCTCCTGTAGGCGATCGCTAAACCTAAATAAACTCAGATTCCTAACCCTCTCAACGCAAATCTCATAAATTAGCAATGCCGGTTTGACAAGTGTTGCAGGCTAAGTTCTTTGACGACTTAATTTTAATAGCTTAAAAAGTCTTATTCCCATATTACAGAACTTCTTTATGAGTGAGCCATTTTAATAAAAACCTCTACAATGTTTATACTTACGTTTAAACATTCAAACTGTGGGATATTTCCATGACTGAAGTAATACTCGACATCAAAACATGGGGCAATAATTTAGGTGTTCGGCTACCCGCAGCGATCGCTCGTGCTGCCCATCTCCATGTTAACCAACGAGTCAAACTATCTGTTGTTGATAATCAAGTCGTTATCACACCAATAGATGAACCATTAACCCTTGAAGAAAGACTAGCTAAATTTGATCCAGCCCGACATGGTGGCGAAGTGATGGCAATATCGCAAAGACTTGGCGCGGAGCAATGGTAAAAAAGCTATGGATACCCGATCGCCAAGACATTATCTGGATCGACTGCAATCCACAGGTTGGACAGGAAATGAAAGACGTTCATCCTTTCCTAGTACTATCACCACACATTTTTAATGACAAAACAGCGATCGTAATTGGCTTACCGATGACAACAGCCGCATACAATGCCGACAACCCTTTTGCAATCTCCGTAGGAAAAGTTTCAGGACGTAAAGCCAGTAAAACTAGTTATGTTCTCTGTCATCAGCCCAAATCCTTTGATTGGCGATTACGAGGGGCGAAACCTCATCCTCTGGGCAAGTTGAGCAGTGAATTATTTACTCAAGTGTGCGATCGCCTTAATCAAATAATCCAGTTGTAAAATTTACTCAAGGTATTGCTAAAAAATATTCCGCTACATCAAAGATGCTCTTTAATCGGTTGCACAGGCAACAAAAAGCTAAAAATATTGAGTTAAAAGGCTCCTAAAAAGCCAACATAATCCCTAAGAGAGATCTTAACAATTTGGGTAAAAAGGAGTGAAAGCCGTACACACAGAATGCTGCTAATGCTGTGCTAGTATTAACTTTAACCAGAACGCAGCAAAGTATGGGGAAACGCCATGTTTGAACGCTTTACAGAAAAAGCAATTAAAGTCATCATGCTGGCTCAAGAGGAAGCTCGCCGCCTCGGTCATAACTTTGTCGGCACAGAGCAAATTCTATTGGGTCTGATCGGAGAAGGAACTGGCGTTGCCGCCAAAGTACTGAAGTCGATGGGTGTAAACCTCAAAGATGCCCGTATTGAGGTTGAAAAGATCATCGGACGCGGCTCTGGTTTTGTCGCAGTCGAAATTCCTTTCACACCTCGCGCCAAAAGAGTCCTAGAGTTGTCCCTAGAAGAAGCTCGCCAGTTAGGACATAATTACATCGGTACTGAGCATCTATTACTAGGACTAATTCGCGAAGGCGAAGGTGTTGCAGCTAGAGTTTTAGAAAATTTGGGCGTAGATTTGTCCAAAGTCCGTACCCAAGTCATTCGTATGTTGGGCGAGACTGCCGAAGTCTCCGCAGGTGGTGGCTCATCGGGACGCACCAAAACACCTACATTGGATGAATTTGGCTCAAATCTAACTCAGCTTGCCCAAGATGGCAAACTCGATCCCGTCGTTGGACGAGAAAAAGAAATTGAACGAGTAATCCAGATCCTTGGTCGCCGCACCAAAAACAACCCTGTTTTGATCGGTGAACCTGGTGTTGGTAAAACTGCGATCGCTGAAGGTTTGGCTCAGCGTATTTCTAATAGTGACATCCCCGATATTTTGCAAGAAAAGCGGGTTGTTACTCTCGATATCGGTCTGCTAGTTGCGGGTACAAAGTACCGTGGTGAATTTGAGGAACGCCTCAAGAAGATCATGGAAGAAATTCGCACGGCTGGCAATGTGATCTTGGTAATTGATGAAGTTCATACCTTGATCGGTGCTGGTGCTGCCGAAGGCGCGATCGATGCCGCGAATATTCTTAAGCCTGCCCTCGCTCGTGGCGAATTGCAATGCATCGGCGCAACTACCCTTGATGAATATCGTAAGCACATTGAGCGTGATGCCGCCCTAGAGCGTCGCTTCCAACCAGTTATGGTAGGTGAACCTAGCGTTGAAGAAACCATTGAAATCTTGATCGGTTTGCGTCAGCGCTACGAAGAGCACCATAAGCTCAAGATCGACGACGAAGCCCTAGTTGCTGCCGCAAAATTAGCCGATCGCTATATTAGCGACCGTTTCTTGCCAGACAAGGCGATCGACTTGATCGATGAAGCAGGTTCTCGTGTGCGTCTGATCAACTCGCAGTTACCTCCCGCCGCAAAAGAACTTGATAAAGAATTGCGTCAAGCCCTCAAAGATAAGGATGATGCAGTTCGTAAGCAGGACTTTGACAAGGCTGCGGAATTACGCGATCGCGAAATTGATCTCAAGCAACAAATCCGTGCGCTCAGCCAAACTAAAAAAGCTGAAACTCCCCTCGAAGATGCGCCTGAAATTCATGTAACTGAAGAAGATATTGCCTATATCGTCAGTTCTTGGACAGGAGTACCTGTTCTCAAGATTACCGAATCTGAGTCAGTCAAGCTGATGCAGATGGAAGAAACTTTGCATGGTCGTGTGATTGGTCAAGACGAAGCTGTAAAAGCAATTTCTAGAGCTATCCGTCGCGCTCGTGTTGGCTTGAAGAGTCCTAACCGCCCAATTGCCAGCTTTATTTTCTCTGGTCCTACTGGTGTTGGTAAAACTGAGCTAACTAAAGCACTTGCTGCTTATTTCTTCGGTTCTGAAGAGGCGATGATTCGCCTTGATATGTCGGAGTACATGGAACGTCACACCGTATCCAAGTTGATTGGTTCCCCTCCTGGCTATGTCGGTTACAACGAAGGTGGACAGCTTACGGAAGCAGTACGTCGTCGTCCCTACACTGTGGTGCTATTTGACGAAATCGAAAAGGCTCACCCCGATGTCTTCAACTTGCTCTTACAAGTCCTTGAAGATGGTCGCTTGACTGATTCTAAAGGTCGTACGGTTGACTTCAAAAACACTTTGTTGATCATGACCTCTAACGTCGGATCGAAGGTAATTGAAAAAGGTGGTGGCGGTCTTGGCTTTGACTTCGCTGCTAGCCAAGAAGATGCGCTTTATACCCGCATAAGATCGCTAGTCAATGAAGAACTCAAGCAGTACTTCCGTCCAGAATTCCTCAACCGTCTTGATGAAATTATCGTCTTCCGTCAGTTGACTAAACCTGAAGTCAAGGAGATCGCCGATCTCATGCTCGCTGAGTTCTTCAAGCGGATGCTTGATAAGAATATTGTCCTATCGGTAACTGAGCGCTTTAAGGATCTACTTATCCAAGAAGGCTACAACCCCAGTTACGGTGCGCGTCCATTGCGTCGTGCAATCATGCGCTTACTGGAAGATTCTCTTGCAGAAGAGATTTTGACTGGCAAAGTCCGCGAAGGAGCATCCGTACAGGTTGATGTCGATGATGATGGTAAGGTGAAAGTTATCGAACAACAAGCTCTCGGAGCTTCTGAAAATAACCTTCAGTTGTTACCATCAGCTTAAAACAGTCAGGGGGCTTTGCCCCCTTAATCTGTGCTGCCTTTTAGATTTTGAGCCGCCTTAGCGATCGCTATATCGTAAATAGCAGGTAAGTTCACAAAAGCTTCATGAATAAAGAGCGTAATATTGCTGTGAAAACAAATCCTCTGCCGCCTACAAAATTACAGTCAGGTGCAGGGGATTTGTCATCTGCGGAGATGCCTGAGGTCATAGTCGTAGCCGACAAAAACGAAGAGCTTACAGACAATGTTCTGGCTCCTTTGACCATTGCCGATGTTGAGGGCGGAGAGCTTAAGCCTATTCCTAGCAAGCCCACCAAACAGTCCCCAAAAGAACAAATACCAGATCCTGAGATTTGGCAAGTTCGATTTAAGACTCTTGATGGCAAGCTTAATCTGTTGTTACCAACGGAAAAAAAGGCAAAGCTAGATATTGATAAATTAGATGACAAAGCGGTTGGGGCAAATAGTGATTTAAATGCTTCGCTGTTAACCTTGACTTGGGAGGAAATGATTTCCCAGCTCGAACAGCGGATGGCGGCGAGTGGTCACGACTGGAAGCCGCGCACACAGGTGTATTTGCAAGCAGGCGATCGCCTACTTGATACTCGCCAACTACAAGAATTATTTGAGGCTTTACAAAATTATCAACTTTTGCTGCATTGTATAGTCACAAATCGTCGTCAGACTGCGGTTAATGCTGCTAGTATGGGCTTTTGCGTTGAGCAAGGTACAATCTTCCGAGAGCTGTTAGGGTTTAATCCCATCCCTAATGCACCGACTGACGATCCGCTATACATTAAGATGACCGTAAGATCTGGTACAGAAATTCGGCATTCAGGCAGTATTATTGTTTTCGGTGATGTTAATGCTGGCGCAGAGCTAATTTCTGAAGGCGATATTATTGTATGTGGCAAGCTAAAAGGCATGGCTCATGCAGGTGTCAAAGGAAATTCTCAAGCTGTAGTGATGGCTTTGCACCTAGATGCAACCCAAATTAGGATTGCCAGTTTTATTGCCCGTGTTGAGAGTCCGAGTACATCTTTCTGTCCTGAGGTTGCATTTGTGAGTAGTCAAGGTGCACCTGCGATTCAGATTGTCCAAGTTGTTGACTTTTCTGCTTTTAATCATTTTCCGCTAAACTATCCATCGCTAAATCAGTAGCCCCTAAACATGAGTCGCATTATCGTTGTTACCTCTGGTAAAGGTGGTGTCGGCAAGACCACATCTTCAGCAAATCTCGGCATGGCGCTTGCCAAACTAGGACGCAAAGTAGTTTTGGTAGATGCTGACTTTGGCTTGAGAAATCTCGATCTTTTATTGGGATTAGAAAATCGCATCGTGTATACCGCCCTAGAGGTGATTGCGCGAGAATGTAAACTCGACCAAGCTTTAGTTAAAGATAAGCGTCAGCCGAATTTGTCTCTATTGGCGGCTCCGCAAACTCGCAACAAAACTGCCATTACGGCGGCGCACATGAAGGCGCTAGTTGAGGTCTTAAGCCGATATTTTGATTATGTGTTGATCGATTGCCCCGCAGGAATTGAATCAGGTTTTCAAAATGCGATCGCTGGTGCAAAAGAGGCGATCGTGGTAACGACTCCCGAAATTTCGGCAGTGCGTGATGCCGATCGCGTAGTAGGATTATTAGAAGCAAATCGGATTACTGATATTAAGCTGATCTTAAACCGTATTCGTCCTGCGATGGTCAAGAACAATGACATGATGAGTGTCGAAGATGTGCTGGATATTTTGTCAGTTAAATTAATTGGCGTAATTCCCGATGACGAACAGGTGATCGTTTCCACGAATAAAGGGGAACCATTGGTGTTGTCGGAAAAGGCATCTCTCGCAGGCACTGCCTATGAGAATGTGGCAAAACGTCTTGAAGGTAGGAATGTGGAGTTTTTACAACTCGAAGCTCCGCCCAAGGGACTTTTTGCGCGTCTGACAAGCTGGATTAGTGGGAACGCCTGAGGTTTAACATGATTTCAACACTGCTCGATCGCCTATTTCAAAGAAGTAATGTTCCTAGTGGAGCGAAAGTCAAGCAGCGTTTGAAGTTTATCTTGGCGCACGATCGAGCTGCGATCGAGCCTCAAGTATTTGATAATATGCGCCATGAAATCATGCGTGT
Source organism: uncultured cyanobacterium (assembly GCA_903819605.1). Classification (GTDB taxonomy): domain Bacteria; phylum Cyanobacteriota; class Cyanobacteriia; order Pseudanabaenales; family Pseudanabaenaceae; genus Pseudanabaena. The sequence goes on from CAIJEA010000282.1 coordinate 6,459, forward strand.
TGTATCGAAGTATGTAGAACTTGATGAAGGCTCTCTTGATATTCGCTTAGAATCTGATAAGCGGATGACGGCTTTGATTGCCAATTTACCAATTCGGATGGTGCGCGAAGAGCTGCCCGATCTTGAAGCGCTATTCGATGAGCGCAATGATGAGTCTAGTTCGTTAACGGATGATAAGAAGCCTGATTCGTCAGCATTAGAAATGGATCTATCGGCGGAAGCGGCGCTTGATGCGATCGCGGCAAAAGAAAACACAAAATCTATAGAAAATATTTCTCCAGAGAGTATTGCTATAATTGCGGAACGGACTACTGAGGTAACGAACAAGATTAGGACTGCTGCCAATAAGTCGCAAGGTGAGCAGAGCATTAATCGCGTTACATTAGAAACTGGTAAAACTGCTCAAACTCTCATTGCAGATATTTCTGCTTCAGTGACTTCTGTTGATGGATTAGAAGCATCTACAAATTCTAAGAATGAAGACTTAAACGAGCAGCCAAGCGATCAGTTAGAACTGTCACTGGATTTGCCTAGCGATCTAGAATCAAAAGAAGTGGTCATTGAGGAATCTCCTGAATTATACAATCAATCTCAAGAATGAGAGTGAGGGAGTTATGATTATTTCGACAGAATTTTGGCTGTAAGTTATAGCTATTGCTAAATAAGTTAACATATGAAACCCAGAAGATAGTTGCGAAGCGAAGCTTCGCAACTATCTTCTGGTTATAACTGGCTACTGGTATAATAAAAATTTTTGAATAGACTTTGGAACAATTTCCGTTTGATTTTAATGATTTACCAACACCAGCTTATTTGGTAGGTGGATGGGTACGTGATCGCCTATTAAATCGTCGGGGGAGATATCTCGACTTAGATTTTGTTTTGCCAGAGAAAGCTGTGGAGACGGCTCAGGCGATCGCCCGCAAGTATAAAGCTGGCTTTGTGGTGTTAGATGCGGAGCGTCAAATTGCGCGAGTTGTATTTAGGAATGGCACAGCAGATTTTGCTCAGCAAATGGGTGATAGCTTAGTTGCTGATTTAGGGCGGCGCGATTTTTGTATGAATGCGATCGCGATGGAATGTCATCAGCTAAATAGAACTGTTCTCATACCGATAGAAAGGGAACAGTTTATCGATCCCTTTGATGGAATTGGAGATTTAAAAGCGAAGAGAATTAGGATGGTTGCGCCTGAGAATTTAGCAGACGATCCGTTGCGAATTTTGCGGGGATATCGACAGGCCGCGCAGTTGGGGTTTGAGATAGAAGATTTGACTAGGCAGGTTTTGATTAAAATTGCGCCAAAATTAAAATCTGTTGCTGCGGAACGAGTGCGAACGGAGTTAAGTTATCTATTGTCTATCGCAAATGGTAGCCAATGGACGATCGGGGCAATTAACGATCGCATTTTAGAAGATTGGATACCAAGTAGGTATTTAGATTTGGAAAGATTTGCAAAAGTTGAAGATGTAATTGCGTTACTGTTAGCAAACTTTCCGAGTCTAGAATTGCTTTTTAATAAGCAGTTGTCAGGCGATCGCTATGCCTTGGTAATCATCAAATTAGCTGCCTTAACTAATAGTGCGACGGCACTTGAGTCCTTGGGATTAAGTCGTGCCGAGCAACGCTGGTTAGTCGGGATTTTGCGTTATTTGCCGCAGTTCACTGCTTTATTAGATCGTGTTTCACCTAAGGAGCAATATAAACTCTTTCAGTCAACTTTGGAGTTCTTTCCTGCGATCGCGGTGCTGGCGTTGGCTAGTGGTTATGAGTTTGAGAAGATCGCGCCTTGGTTAGAGCGTTGGCTCAATCCTCTCGATGCGATCGCGTATCCTGTTGCGTTAATTACGGGTGACGATCTGCGTAATGAATTGGGAATACCGCCTAGTCCTAAAATTGGTGAGTTTCTTGAAAGTGTGAAGATTGCTCAGGTGGAAGGAAGGATTAATTCTAAAGCTGAGGCGATCGCTTTTATTCAATCAATTATGTAAATTGTTTTTGAACGGTTCGTATTACTTATATTTTGTCATCACAAATATTTGATTTTAAGCAGGTTGATTCTCTTTGACGGTTACCGAGAGTTTTAGTCCTAATTGGTTCAATAATTTGGCGATCGCAATTAGTCCAATTTGATCTTGATTTTTAAATGCTTGAGAATAATTTTCCAAACTAAACCCATTAATATTTGATTGATTTGCTATATCTTTTTGAGCTTCTGCGACATTTTTTAATGCTAATAAAATATGCTCAAAGTCGCCGTCTTCTAAGACTGCATCTAAGTAAGCAGCAGCTTCTAAGGGATCTTTTAAGGATTCAATTAGGTAGGAATGATAGCTTTTATAGGTTGGCATTTTCTCTCCTCTGAAAGTCTACCCAGTAGTGCTTTGCTTTGATGATATCAAAGGGATACTCATCCTCTTCGATTGTGTAAAAGATCACATCTTGTGGATGTACTTCCATGAACTTGTATTGCTTATAAAATAAAACTTTTTGATTTTGGCATGGAATTGATAGATCTTTTCATGTTTTGTTATGCGATCTCTATGGAGCTTCAGCCGCTATCGCTAGGCGTTGGTAAAATTCTTCTAGTATTTGTAAAGCTACTGTTTCAGCCATATTACTAACTGTGAGTCAACAAGAAGGACAAACAAGATTGAAATCTGAAATTAGGTTAAAATTTTAGAAATAGTTTTTTGTAACTTCGATAAACTGCAAATAGTAGAATTTCATACATGACTGATTACCACATTGCCCGACCAGAAGAAAAAACTTTAATAGATCGAATCACAAAGGCGATGGCGCAGCCAGAAGCGTCTCCAATGATGTTTTATGTTTGGGGGATCGGGGGTGTAGGTAAGTCTACGATATTGAATAGGACTCAGGAAAAGTTAGAGGAACAGTATAAAAATAAAGTTCACTTTACCAAATTTTCCTTTGGGGCATTTACGGAAACGCCGCTTGATGTGATGGTAAAGCTACATAAAGATTTGCCGCAACTTGGACTTTTGAAAAAGGATCTGTTAAACAAGTCCGATCCTTTTGCTGAAAAACATAAAACTTACAAGGAAACACTTCATGCTTTGCAATCTCAACCTATTGATAAAGAGGAGACGGTTAGTAAAGAGCAAATTGATTTAGTAAAGAAGGTTACTACACTTGCACTCAATGCAGGAGGGTGGGCAGTCTCAACGGCTGCAACTATGGGAATAAATACGTCTTTTTCTGCCCTTACATCTTCAATGACTTCCACTGCTATTAGTGGAGGAGTGGATACAGCCGTTGATGGTGCTGTTACGGCTTTATCGCTTAAGGATAATTTGCTAGCAAAGCATAGGGCTACCCAAAAGGCAGATATTCAGGAGTTGATGCTAGAGCCTTTACCTAAGCTCACTCAAGCTTTTGTCGAGAGTTTGGTAAATCATGCTAAGCAAGTCCCAGTTGTGCTGATTTTGGATACCTATGAGAAGGTTTCGCCAGATGTCGATCGCTGGTTGCGGGAGATGTTGCTACAGAATAAAGAACTGAAAAATAGCAAAGTCCGCTTACTGATGGCAGGACGGTTTCAGTTATTCAAAAAAGATGGTTGGAAAGAATTATCTAGGGAGTCTAAGTTAGTTCAGGAAACTCCATTAAAAATATTTGAAAAGGAACAGATAAAGAGCTATTTAGAAAAAATTGGTGTTTCTGACAAAAGAGACATTGAGAAACTGAATAAACTTACTAAAGGGTTGCCATTTTACTTAGACCTGATCAGAAAGCAAAAAGAAGATAATGAGCCAATTAATTTCACTGAAGAAATTTCTGAACGTTTATTTAAGGGTTTGACTGAACAGCAAAAAAGTTTGTTGCAGTTAGCGGCTTGTTGTCGTTGGTTTGATAAGCCTTTGCTACAGAGTTTAGTGGCTTGTCGAGATCTTGATTTTGTAACTGGTGTCGATCCTAGCTTGAATTGCTTTGAGTGGCTGAAAGGTTATGACCTTGTTGACTTTGTGGAAGACAGTAACTACAGGTATTGTCTAAAGGATGTGGCAAGAGATGTGATTCGGCAGTCTCTTCATGGCAATAATTCTAATGAATTTCGGAATATACATTCACAATTACAAAAATATTTTGAGGAATTAGCAGATCAGGAAGTACCGCCCGATCTATATGAATCAGAGAAATATGAGAATGAAATTTGGTGTAGATATACAGCCGAGGCTATTTATCACGCATTTTTCAATTTGCGCCGAGATGAATGCAAGCAATATTTCTTAAATCATTTTTTTGCTTCTCGCTTCTTCGATCAAATTGTAGTTGTAATTGCTCCTGTTGGAGCAATTCTCTCTGAAGCAGAAATTTCTGAGAACATACTCTTACATCAAGAAAACAAAAAATTTCTAGAAGACATAAGACGTACTCTACCTTTTGGATGGCTAATTATGAATTCGCCTCCTCAGTCTGAAGTTAAAATTAATGACAAGGTACTACCAAAAGATTTAGTAGATAGAACAGAAAATGCTATAGAAAAATGTTTTGATCAAATTGATTCTTTATCTAATGTAGTCGCTCAATGGGTTGCTTTAATGAGCAAGTTTTGGCGTTGTCGCTCTGTTCAAAGATTAGATGTGTTGAAACAAGCCGAGCGGCAGGCTAATTTGCTTGAAAACAAAATAAACCCTGACGCTCATTGCAAAGTTTTTTTTAAAGTTGCAAATTCTTACTTTTCACTAGATAAATACGAAGAAGCTATCGCCGCCTATGACCAAGCCTTGCAAATCAAACCTGACTTACACGAAGCATGGTACAACCGAGGCATTGCGATAGATAATTTAGGCAGACACGAAGAAGCTATCGCCGCCTATGACCAAGCCTTGCAAATCAAACCCGATTACTACGAAGCATGGAATAACCGAGGCAGTGCGCTATTTCATTTAGGCAGATACGAAGAAGTGATCGTCGCCTGTGACCAAGCCTTGCAAATCAAACCTGACTTCTACGAAGCATGGAATAACCGAGGCATTGCGCTAAGACAATTAGGAAGAAACGAAGAAGCGATCTCATCCTATGACCAAGTCTTGCGAATAAAACCTGACTTCCACGAAGCATGGAGCAACCGAGGCGGTGCGCTATTTCATTTAGGAAGATACGAAGAAGCGATCTCATCCTATGACCAAGTCTTGCAAATCAAACCTGACTTCTACGAAGCATGGAGCAATCGAGGCAGTGCGCTATTTCATTTAGGAAGATACGAAGAAGCGATCTCGTCCTATGGCAAAGCCTTGCAAATCAAACCTGACTATCATGATGCTTTTCATGGTCGAGGTGTTTCTTTGACAAGACTCGGACAATATGACAAGGCTCTAACCGACTTTAACCAAGCTATTGAATTAGATCCCAATGATTTGCAATACAAAATTAATCGTGGTGTTTTGTTTGCTTGGATGGGACGACATACAGAAGGCATAGAAGCTTGTGATGTAATCTTACAAACTAATCCTAATCATGTTAATGCTCTCTATGGAAAAGCTTGCTGCTATTCCCTGCAAAAAAATATTGACGACTCCATAAAATATCTAACTCTAGCGATTAATCAAGAACCTGAGGAGACTAAAAAACGGGCAAACAAAGATCCTGAGTTTGATGGAATTAGAAAAGATTATCGCTTTCAGGAATTGGTTAACGGACAATAATTGCGCTATAGCTCTTATCCACAGTCGCAAAACCACAAAAATATCTAGGTAAAACCAATGACTAACCTCGATTCCGAAGAACAAGAAATTTTAGAAGCTTTTGAAAGCGATCGCCTGATTCGCTCATCAAACTTACAGGAAGAATTAGAGCAGCATAAACAAATCGCCTCTGCAACCTTTGCCCAAAATAGCGTAATCAACATCTCTGTTTCTGAAAAAGACCTGCGATCGCTACAAAAGCGTGCATTAGCAGAAGGCATTCCCTATCCATTATTTGTCTCTAGCATTTTACATAAATTTATTGAAGGCAAATTAGTAGAAATCTCTTAACCTAAAGAGAT
>CAIJEA010000283.1 GCA_903819605.1 uncultured cyanobacterium
GCCATTAGCGACCGTGTTCGCAAATACTTTAAATCCTGAATTGGCGAACAAATCAGTGACATTGACTAATTCCATGCCAAAGCGGGTATCAGGGCGATCGCAACCATAGCGATCCATTGATTCGGCATAGGTGAGACGAGGGAAATCGCCAAGTTCTACACCTTTAACAGTTTTGAAAACATAGCGAATTAGATTCTCGTTTAGCTCAATAATTTCTTCCTGTGACATGAAACTCATTTCCATGTCCAGTTGTGTAAACTCAGGTTGGCGATCGGCGCGAAGGTCCTCATCGCGAAAACAACGCGCAATTTGATAATAGCGATCGCAACCGCCTACCATTAGCAATTGTTTAAATAACTGTGGTGACTGAGGCAGAGCATACCATTGACCAGCATTGACACGGCTTGGTACGAGGTAATCACGCGCACCTTCAGGAGTAGAACGGCAAAGGATCGGTGTTTCCACTTCCATAAAGCCATATTCATCTTCAAGGAAGCGGCGAATAGATTTGACCACTTCAAAACGCAACTTAAGATTGTTGGCTAAGCGATCGCCACGCATATCGAGATAGCGATATCTCAGGCGCAATTCTTCTTTAATGGTATCTGCTTCCGAAATTAAGAAGGGTAGTGGTTTACTGACGGCATTGAGTAATTCAATAGATTCAGCGTATATCTCGACTTCTCCTGTGGCAAGTTTCGGGTTAAGCGATTCGTCGGGACGCTTAGAAACTTTGCCGATGATTCTGACCACATACTCGTTTCGCATTTCCCCTGCGAGGTCATAGGATGCGGGAGTACGTTGGGGATCGCTGACGATTTGCAAGATTCCTGTGCGATCGCGCAAATCTAAAAAGATCACCCCACCATGATCCCTCCTGCGATCGATCCAACCGCACAAGCTAACTGTTTGTCCGATCTGTTCGGCATTGAGGTGACCGCAATAGTGACTACGCATCATGGTTTTTCGCGAGGACTTGATATAAAATCGTAATTTTGAACATTTCCTATCATAACCGTTAATGCGTTAGTGACTGGGACTATTCGTAACCTACTGCGATATTTATTAATTATTCCCTATATACCTAGAATAAATCAAACCCAAATAAACAGAGGCGGCGCGAAGCGCCGCCTCTGTTTATTTGAGTATTGCTATAGCAGATTGCGAAGTGATCCTCATACTGTAACGGTCTTTAATTTGCGTAGCGCATCAACAAAAGATCGACCTTGTCTCTAATATTGTCTCTGACCTGACGACATGATTTACTAGATTCAGCATCAAGCTGGGGCAAAATCCATTCATCAAAAATCCGACTGAGCATCCAAGTTTCGGGTAGTCTCATGCTGAAATTACACAATGAAATAACAACATCAAAATTTTCTGGACGATAATCACCAAGAAGTTTTGTCTCGCGATCGCTAATGTCAATGCCGACTTCGTTCATTACATTTATAAGTTTTGGACTACATTGACCATTACTTAATCCTGTGCTCACTACAAAGATACTGTCTTCAACAAAAGAACGCATCCAAGCTTCAGCAAGTTGAGAATAGGTATTGTCTTGGCAGATAAACATGACATTTTTCATCAAACGGATCTCCTACTAATTTTGCACTTTAGAACTTGGTATTTTGGGATTTGGCACTTTAGAATTTATTTTTTCTTTCTTTTGTTTCGCAGGGCGCACTTCTAAAGTGATGGGACTGGCTATCTCCTCAGATTCGTCAGTATTTGTTTCAATAGATGTGGAAGCGGCAAGGGGCAAAATTTCTACTGAAATCGCAAATTTAGTTTCCAATGCTTCAATGCGTTGTTCTAAGCGATCAATGCGATCGCTTTGCAATGATTTCGGTTCAGATATTTCTTGTTGCTGTAATGCTTGAACTAAAAGAACTTCAACCATTGCCGCCATCCCCATTTTTGTCTTTTGGACACGCTCTTCCAACTGACTGAGCAATGCATCGGGTAACCTTACATTTAATTGTCTTTTTTTTGCCATCTGTAACACCAGTTTTTTGCTATCAATTGATAGTATAAGCTATCTTGCTATAAAAAGCTAGCTTTTTATAGCAGCGTTTTAATGATTTTAGGACTTACGCAAAAGAACGAAATGTAGGGGCAATTCATGAATTGCCCCTACGATTAAATCAGGGTTCCAAGTCATTTTTGCGTAAGTCCTAGATTTCTATAGCAGTACTCCAAGAGAAAAATGAGTCGCTTCGGTTAGATCCAAATAAATAGAGGCGGCGCAAAGCGCCGCCTCTATTTATTTGGATTGCTACAAGAGATAAGCGGTAATATACAACTAACGTTTGAATTAATCTCATGACAGCAGTAACTACGGTTCGCACTCACCGATTGACGAAACAGTTTGATAATCACGTTGCGGTAAACCACATTGATTTACAGATCGATCGCGGCGAAGTTTATGGACTAATTGGTCCCAATGGTGCTGGCAAAACCACATTAATTCGGATGCTTGCTGCTGCTGAAGAGCCAACCGCAGGCGAAATTTATATTAATGGTGCGCTGTTTATGCGCGGTCATAATAATCCCGAACTGAAGCGACAATTGGGGTATTTACCCGATGACTTTCCCCTTTACGATGACCTCACAGTTTGGGATTATCTTGATTACTTTGCGCGTCTGTACTTCTTAAGAGAGCCACAGCGATCGCAGAGATTGTGTGAAGTAATCGAGTTAGTGGAATTGCAACAGAAAAGAAATGAAGCGATCGCCACTCTATCGCGTGGGATGAAACAAAGACTAAGCCTTGCTAGGAGTATCATTCATAACCCAACTTTACTTTTGCTAGATGAGCCAGTATCAGGACTCGATCCTCTAGCGCGAGTACAAGTCAGAAATATTATTAAATCTCTGCAACAGCAGGGAATGACGATTCTAATTTCATCGCATATCTTGAGCGATCTTGCCGAAATCTGTACTTCTATTGGAATTATGGAGCAGGGTAATTTAGTTGAGAGTTCGCGATTGCAAGAACTTTACGATCGCAGTAATCAAGATCAGCAACAAATTCTCATCTCTACATTAGGAAATGTTGAAGATCTACATACAGCTTTGAAGCGATCGGAGTCTGTTCAGAAAGTGGAAGTTCTGCTAGACACCCTCAGTGTGCGAGTTCAGTTGGCTGGTAGTATTGAAGACTGTGCAGCATTACTAAAATATCTGATTGAATTGGGAATTCCCATTTCCAATTTCCATCGTACTCAAGAAACTCTAGAAAATATTTTCTTAAAGCTAGGTTACAAGCAAACAAGTTGAATCAAGTAGCGGCAATTCATGAATTTAGGAGAGTTGCGGCGCGAAGCGCCGTCACTCTCTAATATAGCTAGACCTCAACTTTAGGACGTTTTTAACGCACTAATACTGTTACAGATCCATTGCTCGGCGGCGGCGGCAGGTAATGGGCGAGCGAATAAGAAACCTTGTCCATATTCGCAACCTAAC
>CAIJEA010000284.1 GCA_903819605.1 uncultured cyanobacterium
GGCGCGGAACGCCGCAACTCTCTCTTGAGTTTTGATTTTGTCATAACATCGCTGGCGACAGCTATAGAAGACGATTTTACTATTGATAACAGGATGATTTTCTTATTCTTGCGTGGTTTTTTAAGTTAGCGATCGCGTGATCGCTGAGTCTGTGGATAAATAAACACCTCCTCATCGAAATAGCTGGGTTTGCTATAAGATATTGGCAAATGGACAGTTAATTTCCTATGGCAATCAAACGGCGGCAGTTATTAATATTGGGTGGATTAGCGATTGGTGGTGGCTTAGGTGGCGCAGCTTTTTCGGGAATCTTGAACCGTAAACCTGAAGCGATCGCCCCCGCAGATCCTAAAGCAACTACAGCCAATAACCCTAAACCTACCAAATCAACTGTTGCGCGATCGCCTAATCCTGCACCAAAAGGATTATTTGCCCCAAGTCGTGGTGATGTGCGAATAGTACTGATTAGCGATCTCAATAGTGCCTATGGTTCGACAGATTATCTTGATCAAGTAAAACAGGCGATCGCCTTTGTGCCAGATTGGGAACCAGACTTAGTGCTGTGTGGCGGTGATATGGTGGCAGGACAAGACAATACCCTTAAGCCTTCCGAAATAGAAGCAATGTGGCAAGGATTTGACAAATATATTGCTGCACCAATTCGCAAAGCTAAACTTCCCTTTGGATTTACGATTGGCAATCATGACGCATCGGGTTCATCCTTTGGAGGGAAGTCAACATTTGAGAACGATCGCAATGCTGTGATCAAATATTGGAGCGATCCCAGACATGATGCAAATTTAAACTTTGTCGATCGCGCAGGATTCCCTTTCTATTACACCTTTGCTCAAAATGATATTTTCTTCTTAACTTGGGATGCATCGACATCCGAGATTCCATCAGAACAACTTAAATGGGCGGAAAAAAGCCTCGCGAGTGAAGCTGCCCAAAAGGCGAAGTTAAGGATTGCGATCGGGCATTTGCCTCTCTATGCTGTTGCTAAAGGGCGCGAAACTTCTGGTAATTATTTGGAAGATGCCGATCGCTTGAGAGCAATCTTCGAGAAATACAACGTTCATACTTACATCAGTGGACACGATCATGCCTATTATCCTGCCCATAAGGGGAAATTAGAACTTCTCAATGCAGGCGTTTTAGGTGATGGCCCTCGCCGATTACTAACGGGTGATATTACGCCAAATCGCACTGTTTCCGTGATTGATATTAAGCTCGAAACTGCGGAAACAATTTACACAACCTACGATATGGATACACTCAAAGTTATCGAGCAAAGTACTTTACCGCGCTATATTGATGCGCCCAATGGTCGGATTACGCGCCGTGATATCAAAATCTAAAAAAAAATCGTTACTTTGCGCCATTTTTTAGAGAATGGGAACCTATATAATTTGTCGTTTCTGAAAATGCAACCATACTAAATCCTGTTTTATTTAGGTGATATCTTAAAAACAGTAGAAATGAAAATATCATGAAATAAAAATTTCAAGGATTTAGGAATATGCGTCAATTAACTACATTCATTCTCAGTCTCGCTTTTTGCATTCCATCAGTGGCAGCGATCGCCCCTTCCGCCAAAGCCCAAGAAAGCTCATCAAGCATTCAAGCAATTAAAAATGAGCGTGTTCTCACGGTCACAGGTCGTGGTGAAAGGTCTGTGAAAACGACAAAAGCGAGAATTCAGCTAGGTGTCACTGCTGAGGGTAAAACGGCGATCGCCGTTCAAACAGAAGTGGCAAGTCAAGCCAATAGCATCGTCTCGCGCTTGCAGCAACTTGGTGTTGATAAATTGCAAACTACAAGCATTCAACTTAGCCCCAAATATGTCTATGAAAATAATCGTCAGCGTCAAGATGGGTTTACGGGACAAACTAGCGTTAGTTTTGTGGTAGCGATCGAGCAGGCAGGTGCAACCCTTGATGCCGCAGTTGCTTCAGGTGCAAACCAAATCGAACAGATTAGCTTTATCGCAACTGATGCAGTATTAAATGAGGCAAAGCAACTTGCACTCCAAGATGCGATCAAGGATGCCCAAACTCAGTCGGGGACGGTTTTAAATGCATTAGGATTTACGCCTAAGACGATTAAGACAATTCAAATTAGTGATTCGGCGATTGCCTATCCAGTGGCGCAGCCGCGCATGGATACATTCGCTAAAGCTGCAAATTCCGTACCGATTTTAGGTGGTGAGCAAAAGGTTGAAACTTCAGTAACTTTACAAATCACTTACTAAGTTCCTCGGTTGAATTAAATAACAGATCAAACCCTGATCTGCCTGCTGCGAGAGCGGCTCTAGGCTTAATTACAAGTTAATTAGTTTGTACTGCTGGACGTTTCACATAGCAATAAAAGAGATAGCTAGGGCAAATCAAAACCCAAAAGATGAGTGGCGGTGCAAAGCACCGCCACTCATCTTTTGGGTTTTAAGCTAAAAAACTCTTGTGCTTTAACGCATAATCAATGAATATTTGCAGAAATATATATAATTAAATAAATTATTGAACTTTATGCTCACCAATATACCTGTATTACTAAGCGATTTCGGAGCGTATTTGAAAGCTAGTGGCAGAAAGGTTCAATGGATTGCACCTAAAAAAGATACCAAATTTCGCGTGATCGCTTGGTCAAGTGGAACAATGATACTTTTGCGCGTACTCTTACCTAACCGCAAATATGCAGTGGCAAGAATTTATTGTGCAAATCAAGAAATTTTGAATAAAACCTATCAACATTTAATGCATGGCGATCGCCTTTCGGTAAAACTTGGCTTTCAGTTGACAAGAGCGATGTGGTGCACGATTCCTCAGGTTTAATAACTTGTAAATCCCAATATAGTCCTAATTCATTTCTGGAAATTTTACAGGCTTCGACTAAGCTCAGCCAAAGGTCTACGTTGGTTGAGCTTAGTCGAACCCTCTTTTATCTCATTTAGGACAAAAACAAAACCCAGAAGAGAATTGAGGCGCGAAGCGCCTCAA
>CAIJEA010000285.1 GCA_903819605.1 uncultured cyanobacterium
CTCTTTATGAAGACGAGAAAATTTTGGTAGTTCTACTAAGTATAGTAGTTTGCATTTTGCCATAGGCAAAATGCAAACCCAAAGACAATACTGGGATTGATTTTTTGTTTTCAAATGAGTACGCACTCATTTGAAAACCGCTATAACTGATGTTACGTGGAACCCTCATCCCCTTCTCCAGCAGGAGAAGGGGAGCAAAACCAATATTATTTTCTTGTTGCCCACTCCTGCGGTAGCTACGATGTACACACAAGTCTATATATCTACGTTTGAGGACTTACAGCAATTTGCTTTCAAAACCGCCACAAATACTAATATAAAACCCATTGCTGGGCTTCGTCCTGCGCCTCTTCCTGTGGTGGGTTTGCTCAAACACTGCTGTAGCTGCCCCTCATTCCCACGTAAAAAGGCTACCTTGTACACACAAGTCATAAAAACCAGTCAAGTCAACAATTAATCGCCACCTAGCCCCAAATTCTGGGGGGAACAAGATAATTAAAATGTCTCAAAGTTCCCAGAATTTGGGGCTCTGAGACATTGCAATGAAGACAGAGAGACTTGTGTGTACAAGGTAGACTGCGGGAGAGGGGTTAGGGCTTTCCAAATTTTCTTTGGGTTTTATAACAGCGCAAAGCGCTGTAGCTACATAAGGCGGTAAAGTATAGCGAGATATAAACAAAACAGTTTTGGCTATGGCTTTTCAACGTGCTAGTGGAATTTTGTTGCATCCAACCTCATTGCCAAGTAAATTTGGGATTGGAGACTTAGGCGAGACAGCCTATCAGTTTATTGAGTTTTTATCGCGCAGCGGTCAAAAGCTCTGGCAAGTACTACCTCTTGGTCCAACAGGATATGGAAATTCTCCTTACATGAGCTTTAGCGCGATCGCAGGAAACCCTTATCTCATCAGTCCCGAACTCCTTGCTAAGCAGCATTTACTCCAAGATGAAGACTGGGAAGATATTCCTGATTTCGATCAAGACAGAGTTGACTTTGCGGCAGTAATGCCTTACAAACGCAAATTATTAGAAACGGCTTACACACGTTTCAAGAAAGGATTTACCGATCAAGATCCGCAACATCATCATGATTTGTATTTAGTTCAAGAGCAGTTCAAAAAGTTTTGCTACGAAGAAACAGACTGGCTCGAAGACTACGTGCTATTTATGGCGTTGCACGAAGAAAATCCTGAAGTCCTTTGGAATAATTGGGAACCTGCGATCGCAAGGCGTGAACCACAAGCATTGCAAAAAAAATGCGAAGAATTGCAGGATCGAATTGGATTTCATAGATTCTTGCAATTTATCTTTTTCGATCAATGGATAAAGCTCAAGCAATATGCCAATATGCGAGATATTCGGATTATTGGCGATATTCCCATCTATGTATCTCATAATAGTGCCGATGTCTGGGCAAATCCCGAAAACTTTGCTCTCGATCCTGAAACTTACGAAGTCTTGCAAATGGCGGGTGTTCCACCTGACTACTTTAGTGCTACAGGTCAGCTATGGGGCAATCCAGTCTATAACTGGGACTATCTCAAAGAAACTGATTTTGCTTGGTGGATCGATCGCTTCCGATTTTTACATCGTTACGTTGACATCATTCGCATCGACCACTTCCGAGGCTTTGAGTCATTTTGGCAAGTCCCCACAGGGGAGGTAAATGCGATAAATGGTGAATGGGAACCTGCTCTTGGAACAGAATTGTTTACGAAGTTAAATGAAGTTATGGGTGAACTGCCAATTCTTGCTGAAGATCTAGGCGTGATTACTCCTGAAGTCGTGAAATTACGCGATGATTTTGGATTTCCTGGAATGCAGGTGCTTCTATTTGCTTTTGGTGGAGATTCTAGTAATTTCCACTTACCACACCACTATGTCCATAACAGTGTTGTTTATACAGGAACTCATGATAATGACACTGCTGTTGGTTGGTGGCAAAGGTCAAGCAAGCAAGAAAAGCAATTGTTTTATCGATATGTAGTTGGCTTTGCCGCAGGTGAGCCAATTAACTGGGTACTAATTAGGATGGCAATGGCATCGGTATCAGTAATTGCGATCGTGCCTTTACAAGATGTTCTTGGTTTAGATAACAGTGCAAGGATGAATATGCCAGGTACTGCCACAGGAAACTGGAGCTGGCGCTACAGTGATTCTGATTTGCTCAATCAAGATCTCAGCGATCGCTTACTTGAAGTCACCCAACTATATAGTCGCTAGAATATTTAAGCCAAGTATAGTCGGCGCTTCGAGCCGCCTATACTTGGCTTAAATAATTCCATCTGCCGCCATTTCTTCGCGGGTGTAATTAATTGAAAAATCGAGAAAAGTAGCATGAAGCTCAATTTCAGCAACCGCAGGGAAAAGACGTAAAGTACTGATTCCTAGGTTTTTAGGGTTATCTGCGAGCCAACCAAAAGCCGCTTTAGTATATGTCCGCACGATTAAAACTTCACCGTCCGCAGTATGACCAAGCGATAACTCTGCATCTCCAGGCTGAAGATACATTTCGCTGTAAATTTGTCCTAACATCCTCCACTGCTGCCTCCAGTAAGTCATTCCTTGCCTTTCATGATCGATCGCATATTCTGCTAAAGAGACAAAATTATGCCATGTAATATCATCTCTCTGAAAAATTAGGCGTAATTCCCTGATCGCAAGCTCACATTCTTCCTCAAATTTAAGTAGGGGGATGGGATCTGTGAGACGACGTGGCGTTTTACTCAAAGTCATCAGTGATTGAATTACGGTTGATTCAATTTGGCTAGATAATTTCTCTTTAGCTTTTTGAGTTTGCCAAATCAATCCCTGTTGAGTCGTCGCATATAAGGTCGGTAAACGATTGAGCACATGTGCCGATACATCGTCAATTCCCACTTTGCGCGGCAAAACAGTTTCCATATGGGTCAATTGAGTTGCAACTTCCTTACTGACCAAATCTTCTAAAACATTGACTAGAAAATAAGAACTTGAAAGAATATATGATTTAAGTTCAGGGTTGGGCAATTCAATATTAGCTTGCCAGTCTCGCCGATCGTGGTTGCTAGTACCTTTACGCTGTAAATAACCTTTGATTTCTCGCAGTCTGTTGCGATCGTTAATGCTTAGTCCTGCGAATTCTGGTGCGTGTGTGACTAAAGCGAGTGCTTCTTGAAAAGCTTGGGGTACATTTTGCCATAGTAAAGATGGCTTGCTAAAAAGTTGTTGTAGTTTAGCTAGAACATGGGCAGGTGTTTCGACTTGACTAGCGGCAATTTTTGTGGATTTTCGTAAGGGATCTTGTTTTACGCCCAAAAGTGCTTGTTTTACCGCACTTACGATCTGGTTCTGTAGCTCATTATGAGCACGTTTACGCTGTTGTAGCCAGCCGCGACTAGTACTTGCATAGAGTGCTGGTAACCGATTTAGGGCGAAGGCAGCTACTTCGCTAAGGTTAATTGCCTCGCGAGCTGATTGACTGAGATGATTGAGTTGATCCTGTATTTCTACGACAACGATTTCCTCAAGGGCATTTTTGAGGCTAGTCATATATTTTTGCTGCTAGAAATTTTATGTATAGTAGCTGTTGTAAATATGTTAATTCTAAAGACGACGGAATTTTGAAATTATGTTAATAAGTAAATAATACTAACCATCATAATTTCACCCCAGATGAATTTTTAGAGAATCAAAAAAATGCTGATATAAGCATTCCCTAATTTTTGTTAATCCATAGCGATCGCCTGTAAAAAAGTATAGCAATAGAACTTACCGCAATTACCGATCAAACGAACCAAAAGAAAAATTTTGAAAGCGTTGCAAAGCAACGCTTTCAAAATTTTTCTTAGTTTGGATTTAAGCGCAAAGCGCTGTAACCCTAAAAAAAGAATTGCGTCATGGGATCAAATCGGCGTTAATTACTGAGAAGTTGTATCAAAAATTGTCATTTGTGCTTTTTGGGATAAATCTTGAGAAACTTTTGAAGATAATTTAGACGGGCGATCGCTGGATTTATGATTTGCCTTAGTCGAATTTCCCGATCTTAAACCAGTGGCAATATGACTATTTTTAGCAATTTGCTCTAAAACTTGTTTAGCGCGTTTAATCACAACAGCGGGTAGCCCTGCTAAACGACCAACTTCAATTCCATAGGAACGATCTGCCCCACCTTCTTGGACTTGATGCAAGAAAATAATTTCATCTTCTAATTCTTTGACCGTGACTTGGAAATTGGCAACATTGGGAAGTAGGCTGGCGAGTTCGTTTAGTTCGTGGTAATGCGTTGCAAAAATCCCTCGCGCTTTGAGCTTATTGGCAATATATTCAGCCACTGACCATGCGATCGCCATACCGTCAAAGGTAGAAGTGCCACGCCCAATTTCATCGAGTAAAACCAAGGAATGCTCCTTGGCATGATTGAGAATATTTGCGGTTTCATTCATTTCCACCATAAAAGTTGATTGACCTGTGGCAAGATCGTCCACCGCCCCAACGCGGGTAAAAATGCGATCGCAAATCCCTAACGTCGCTGATTCCGCAGGCACAAAGCTACCTACCTGCGCCATCAATTGAATTAATCCAACTTGACGCAAATAGATACTTTTGCCACTCATATTGGGTCCCGTTAAGACAATTAAATCTGGACAAGGATTATCTTTTCCATGGGGCTGAGCGTCGTCGAAGCCTAAATAAGTCGAATTAGGAACGAAAAAGCCTGCGGGAAGTGATTGCTCGACGACAGGATGACGACCATTGTGAATAGCGATCGCGCGATCGTTAGTGATTTGAGGACGACAATAGTTATAGGTAACGGCAACTTCGGCAAGGCTGCATAGAACATCAGCAGCAGCAAGCGCAGTGGCGAGAGTTCGCATTGGTTCAATATGTTTCGCCGCGAGCGATCGCAATTCCACAAACAGATCGTACTCTAATTGCTTTAGTTCACTATCAGCATTGAGAATTCGAGTTTCGCGTTCCTTTAGTTCAGGGGTGATATAGCGTTCTTCATTGGTCAAGGTTTGCTTGCGAATGTAATCAGCAGGCGCTTGTTCACTCTTACCCCGCGAGATACTAATGTAATAGCCAAAAGCCTTATTAAAGCCAACTTTGAGAGTGCTTATACCTGTACGTTCCTTTTCCTGCTTCTCAAAGGCGGCTAGCCATTCCACATCATCACGACTTTGTTGACGCAGAAAGTCTAATTGCTCATTCACGCCAGAACGAATAATATTTCCCTCTGTAATATAAATCGGTGGCTCTTCGATCAGTGTACGTTGCAGTTGATCGCCCAATTGGAGAAGTTCTGCTGGAACTGACTGTAATACTTTCAAATAGCGTGAATTAGATCTTGCTACCACATCAGCAACGTCTCGCATTCTTTCTAGCGACACCGCAACAGCTATTAGATCCCGTCCATTTGCCGTACCTGCGCCAATCCGACTACATAGACGCTCTATGTCGTAAATTTGACTCAAGCAACTGCGTAAATTCTTGCGGAGAGAATGTTGTTTAAATAATTCCGTAATGGTATCAAGGCGTTCATTAATCGCCGCAATATCCTTAAGTGGTTGCAATAGCCAACGTCGCAAAGCACGGCTACCCATGCCTGTCGTGGTTTTATCTAAAGCCCATAGTAGCGAACTATAAAAAGTCCCATCCCGCACAGTTTGGGTGATTTCTAAATTACGGCGAGTTTGGTTATCAAGAACCAAATAATCAGCGATCGCATAGGTAGAAATCCCTTGCAATGGCATCTTGACACTTTTTTGCGTGGATTCAAGATATTCTAAAATACCTCCAGCCGCTCTAATTGCTAGAGGTAAAGCCTCGCAACCAAATCCTTCTAGCGATCGCACTCTGAATGTATCGAGAATACGCTGCTTGGCTTCTGCTAAGGTAAAAGGTGCTTGAGATCGCGGTGTGTAGCAAAAGCTTTCGGGTAAAGAAGTATAGGGCGTGGGAAGGGAAGATTGTTTCTTTTGAGAAATTCCTTCCCAAAAGTTGTCAGACTTTTCTGATTTGGAAACACGAAACAATTGCGGGTTAGGAATATCAATGGGAATAAGGACTTCCGCAGGTTGTAAGCGCAATAGTTCTTGAATCAGATGATCGGTACTATTTAGCTGAGTAACTGAAAATTCCCCCGTAGAAATATCAGTATAGGCTAATCCCCAATTCTCGCCACCATTAGCGATTGCCACTAAAAAATTGTTTTTCTTTGCTGCAAGCATTCCCTCTTCAATTACTGTTCCTGGCGTAATTACTCTCGTAACTTCACGGCGCACGAGTCCCTGTGCTTCAGAAGCAGCTTCCATTTGATCGCAAACCGCGATCGAGTAGCCTTTTTCCACCAACTGATTGGCGTAGCGATCGAGAGCATGATGGGGTATGCCAGCCATTGCAATCCGCCCAATCGCTTTGCCCCCATCGCGACCTGTCAATACCAATTCTAATTCCCGCGAGATTAGTTCTGCATCCTCAAAAAATGCCTCAAAGAAGTCCCCTAAACGATATAACATCACTGCATGGGGATATTGCTCTTTCATTTCGATATAGTGCTGCATCATGGGTGTGAGCACAGCACGATTGACTTGAGTCGAGGACAGAACTAATTCAGCCATTCAAATTTTAGACATAAAACAACGGGATTAAATCATTGTAAACGGCTTATTGTCTTTGTTGCTAATGTTTTCTTTACTTCAGATCGCTAAAATTGAAATATTGGCTTAGTCAAAAATAACGTATGGCAATTCTATTTTTACATTTACTAATATTAATCCGCTAAGGGAAATCAACTGGAAATGCGGACAAAAATCACAACCTCTAATAATTTACTTACCACAGGATTTAAATTAGTAGCGTTAACTGTACTAATTTTAGGGATAACCTTTCGAGTTGTAAATATTGACAGTAAAACCTACTGGTTTGACGAAGTATTTACATCATTACGTGCTTCAGGTTTCACTGAATTAGAAGTGGTTCAGCAGATTAATAGTAAAAAATTAATCAATAGTAAAGACATCCAAATATATCAATATAGTAATGCAAACAAAAGTTTTGGAGATATTATCAACTCTCTTGCTTTTGAAGATCCTCAACATCCACCACTTTATTTTTTAATGTCCAAGGTTTGGGTGCAATGGTTTGGAAATACGGTTGAAGCAAAAAGAAGTTTATCTGTGACAGCAAGTTTGTTTATATTTCCATTGATTTATTGGCTGAGTTTAGAATTGTTTAATTCGTCAACAGTTGGTCTAGTGGCAATGGATATTGTAGCCATTTCACCATTTCATATTTTATATGCTCAGGAAGCTCGACAATATAGTTTATGGACAGCGATGATTTTATTATTAAGTGCAACCTTACTTTGGGCAATAAGAAAAAAATCCAACTATATTTGGATGCTTTATTCATTATTTTTAGTTCTTTCATGCTATACATTTTTGTTCTCTATTCATGTTGCGATCGCTCATGGAATTTATGTCTTTATAATCGAAGGTTGGCGATTAAGCAAAGCATTTGTTAAATATCTGATTGCATCTACCTTAGGGA
>CAIJEA010000286.1 GCA_903819605.1 uncultured cyanobacterium
GCTCCTTATTAGAAACCGAACAATGTAACCCATAATTTTTGGGGTTACATTGCGATAAGATTGATGAAAAATAATGGTCTAAGAAATGTCTGATGTATCAACTCAACTACAAAAGTTAGTAATCGCCAGTGGTAACGCTGGCAAGGTAGAAGAGTTTCGTGCTTATTTAGCTGACTTAGGTATTACCCTCATTGCAAAGCCTGAAAGCATTGATGTCGAAGAAACTGGAACAACTTTTATTGAGAATGCCCACCTCAAAGCTTCTCAAGTCGCGATCGCTACTAATGAATGGGCGATCGCCGATGACTCAGGATTAGAAGTGTTCGCCCTTAATGGTGCACCGGGAGTATTGTCTGCAAGATATGCAGAAACAGATAGCAAGCGGATCGATCGGGTTTTGGAAGAACTTAGGAACTCAGCAAATCGTGATGCCCAATTCGTCTGCGCGATCGCGATCGCTTCACCCGATGGAGCGATCGCCGCAGATGCAATTGGAATTTGCAAAGGAGAAATTACAGATACTCCCAGAGGTAACGCAGGATTTGGATACGATCCTATTTTCTTAGTTCCAGAGCTTCAACAAACCTTTGGCGAAGTTCTTCCAGCAGTCAAAGCAACAATCAGTCATCGTGCTAAAGCACTCGAAATTCTCCATTCTAGTTTAAAGTCACTGATTGCAACACATTATTCCGTATAATAATATCAATCAGTTCTTTTTTAGTCTCTTCTGCTTGATCATTGGCAATCTGACAAGTTCCCGCATTAGCATGTCCGCCTCCCTCGTACCTCAACATTAACTCACCAATGTTGATTGGACAAGTGCGATTGAGAACAGATTTTCCTAAGGCAAAAACTGAATTTTGCTTTTGTCTTCCCCACATCATATGCATAGAAATATTGCACTCAGGATATAGTGCATATACCATAAAGCGATTGCCCGCATAGATTGTGGATTCATTCTGTAAGTTAACTATGACTAACTTGTCATGAACTTCAGCACAATGTTGAATCTGTTTCTTAAAGATTTCCTGTTGTACAAAGTAGAGTTCTACCCGTTCTTTAATATTAGGAAGTTCCATAATCTCTTCAATTGACATATGCCGACAGGCTTCCACTAGTTCCATCATCAATGCATAGTTTGAGATTGTAAACTCGCGAAATCGTCCTAATCCTGTTCGCGAATCCATAAGAAAACTCAATAATACCCAACCTTGAGGATGGAGAATGTCATCAATATCAAACTGAGCAGAATCACATTTATCCACAGCTTGCATCATCGCTTGTGAAATTTGCGGGAACTTTAATTTTCCTCCATAATAGTTGTAAACAACTCTCGCTGCTGATGGCGCTTCACCTTCAATAACATGATTTTCAGGCGTGTCATAAATTCGCATCGTCTCACTCATGTGATGGTCGAATATTAAATGAGCACCTTCTATGTAAGGCAAATTAGTCAAAATATCGCGATCGCAAACCTCTACTTTCCCATCTTGCACATCTTTCGGATGGACAAATAGGATCTCATCGATCATATCTAGCTCCTTAAGTAGGACTGCACTGACAACACCGTCAAAATCACTACGAGTAATTAGTCGATATTTTTTTGTTGCGGCTGACATAAGCTGATGTCCCTGATAATCTTGTAAATATTACGATTCTGAAAATAACTATAGCGCTTCGTGCTCTAACTAAAACCAAATAAATTTTTAAGAGATTTACGAAATAATGCTCTCAAGACTATTCTAGAATATATCGCTATCGTCACTGTAGCAATTCAAGATATAGCTAGGAAAAAAGGAAATCCAAATAAACAAAGGTGGCGCTTTGCGCCACCTTTGTTTATTTGGGTTCTATGACCTAAGCAAAACTTACATTGCTATGTTACTAAATGTATAGCAGTTTTCTCAGAGATTCTTCCTCTCAAACAAGTAAAAATAAATTACTTTTTGATGTGCTAAATCGTAATTCTCTGTTTAAGCAATTGAGACACTTTAATAAACTCAAGTTCTAATTGCTGAAGAATAGTATCTATGGCTTGAACTTTACTATCATGAGCCTCAGTTTTACAAAGGATGCTTAATTCTCTGCAAATTACAACCAGTCTATCCGCACCAAAAGTACCACATCCACCTCTCAAGGAGTGATTCTCGAAACTAATTTTTGCAAAATCAAGTTGAGTCAAAGACTGCCGCATGATAGCGATCGACTTTTCTGATTCAGTTAAATAAGAATTAATTACTTCAGATAAAGTATTTTTATTTATACATTGCTCAAGCATCTTCAGTGTTGAGAGGTTAATTACTGCAAGTCCAGATATAGCTAAGTCTAGTTGCGGAGAGATTCTAGAGAGATTAATCGTATCAGTATTATCAAATTGAACTTTTAATAAATCGGTAGATCTTTCTACTAATGAGTTAGAACCGTGCAATAAAGATCGATCTTCTTCTAATTCTAAAATCTGTGTTTTACTCCAATTATGCTCTCTTTGAGTTGAATTCAGATGGGTAGAAACGCTTCGTAAAGTCGAGATCAGCTTTTCAATTTCCAATGGCTTAGTAAGATAATCATTCATTCCCGCAGATATAGCAGTCTCACGAGATTCTCTGAAGATATTTGCTGAAAGTCCAATAATCCAAGGACTATGTTCGGATAATCCACGAATATGCCTACAAGCTGTCAAACCATCCATTATTGGCATTTGGATATCCATAAAAATCAAATCATAAAACTGTCTATCTAAAGCATTTACCGCTTCTAAACCATTGCCAACAGCATCTCCTTCATAGCCTAAACGTTCTAGCATTAGTAGAAGAATTTGTTGGTTTACATAATTATCTTCTACGATTAAGATTTGAAGAGGATACTTACTAGCAAAGTTGCTATCTATCCCAAAAGTTTGAAGCGGATTGATTGATTGAATATCTAGAACCGAAAATACATTTGAAAGTACTTGATAAAGCTTTGATGAAGTGATTGGCTTAGATAAATATCCTGCGAATTGATCGCAAGGTGAAATTTCATTTATAGCAATCGATGTCAGCCAAACGATTGGGAGAGAAGGAAAAATTGCTTGAATATTATGAGCTAATCCTATTAAATCTATAGATTGCAAATTGTAATCAATTAAAACAGCATCAAACTCTAGTAATTCTAGATAGTTTAAAGCTTCTGTCTCAGAATATGCTGGTTGAATCTCCATACCCCATGCTTGCGTATAAATTAGAATAGCTTGTTGAACTTTGACGTTTGAGTTGACGACAAGAATACGTTTCTCATTTAGTTCAGGAGCAATCAAAGGTAATTCTGTAGCGATTGAACGAGTAAGAATAGAAAAACTAAAAGTAGTACCTTGCCCAACTACACTGTCTACCCAAATATCCCCACCCATGAGTTTGCAAAGTTGCTTACAAATAATCAATCCTAAGCCAGTTCCACCATATTGGCGGGTAATCGAGCTGTCTGCTTGGCTGAAAGCTTGAAAGAGTTTACCTATAGCTTCGGGCGCAATACCAACACCTGTATCAGATACCGTGAACCTCAATTGACATGTATTAGAGCTTGACTCAATTAAAGTAGAATTAAGGGTAACTACAATTTCGCCACTCTCAGTAAATTTAATGGCATTACCAATCAAGTTTACTAAAATTTGCCGCAAGCAGGTAGAATCTCCAATAACTTGCTGCGGAACCTCTGGATCGATTAATGTTAGTAGTTCCAAAGATTTTGATACTGTCTGAGATGACATCAGTTCAAGAATTTCATCAACGCAATTTCGTAAATCAAAGGGATGTTCTTCTATCGTGAGACTCCCAGATTCAATTTGTGAGAAGTCAAGGATTTTATTGATCACCGATAACAACACTTCTCCGCCTTGGCGAATACCTGAGACAAATTGTTGCTGTTTAGCAGTGAGTGGAGTACTTTTTAGTAGTCCAGTCATACCAATTACGGCATTCATTGGGGTGCGAATCTCATGACTCATCGCCGCTAAAAATTCACTTTTAGCTTTATTCGAGGCTTCAGCTATTTTTGCCGCTGCCAGTTTTGCTTCATTTTGCTTTTTCTCAGTGACATCTTCCACACTTACAACAAATTGAACAGGATTGTTATTTAGATCTCGCACTAGGCTAACCCGACTGACCGCATCAATTAGGTTGCCATTCTTGTGAATATAATGCTTTTCAATGGTTGCACTTGATGATTCACCTGCGATTAATCTATTTAAGCAAGATAGAGTAGCTTCGATAGAATCAGGATGTGTAATTTCCACAGAATTCATTTGCAGTAGTTGCTCTGAGGAGTATCCATAAATCTTACAAATGTTTTGATTAACAGTTAAGAACTTTCCTTCTAAGCTGAGAATTGCCATCCCAATTGGTGCATTGTCGAAAGATACCCTTAGTAAATCTTCACTCTGACGTAATTTTTGTTCACTTTTCTGTAGCTCCGATACACGTTGCTGAACCTTTTCTTCCAACGAAACGTTAAGCTTTTGAAGATTTTGATAGAGTTCCGCTTGATGGATCGCGATCGCTAGTTGTACCGATAGCTGCTGAAGTAATCGCAAGTCAACATCTTCCCAATTACGCGTACTTGAACATTGATGAACTATTAATAGTCCCCATAGCGTAGAATCGTGACAATTTACATTATTGAAATCTTCTGAAGATTCAGGTAGGAGAATGGGAACTACTAGATTAGCCCTGACTTGAAACCTTTCTAATAGCTGAATATGACAAGAAGTTAAATTTGTATTATAAATATCATTTGCGGCAAAAATTTTACCCTGTTGGTATGCGCCGCCCATGTTTGTGCGAAAACAGGTGTCTATGATATTAAGGCGAATACTTGCACCCCATGGTCGATCAACTGCTTCAGCAACGATCGTGCCACTCATATTGGGATTGAATTTATAAATCACCGTGCGATCGGCTTTCAAAAAAGCTTTAACATCTTGAACGATCGCCTCATAAATTTTATCTAGTTCTAGAGATTGTCGAACATGTTGCGAAATTTCAGAAATTAGAGTTTCTTGCTTTTGCGATCGCTGTAATTTATGGAATAAAGTAAATCGCTCAAGGATTTGATGAATACTGTGGCAAAAAGAACCTTCATTCGTATTGTCTTTGATTAAGTAGTCGGCAGCTCCTAGTTTTAATGCTCTCGCAGCTACCAATCCATCTTCATAACCAGTAAGCATAATTACTGGCAGTTTCGGTTCGCTAATACCTGCACCAATTAACTCCAAAAGTTCCAAGCCATCACCATCTGGTAGATTGAAGTCAAGTACAACAACATCAGGACTATGCGATCGCCAAATATCTATGCCATCTTTGATATTATTAGTCTCGAAAATCTGGTAGTCTCTGGTTGTATCAGATTTAATGTATCGACGATAAATAGCACGATCATTTTCATTATCTTCCACCATCAAAATCTTCACTTGGCGATGTAATGATTGTGAACTATTTAAGAGAATCTGACTATTTGAAGAATTAGGCATTGATTGCTTTTAAGAACTAAACAGTCCATTAATTGCATTATAAACATTCTTCCATTTTAAAATACACGGGTTTCACCACAACCATGGCAATGGGCTCTGGTCAGTTAAATCGTGAGGGAATGAAAACCGCGCAATGATAGTAACTCCAGCATATAAAGCGGTCGATGATATAGCCCGATCGCCATAACTGGGGTCTTGTGCTTACCTAAGCTCACATGAGGTCTTACCCAGTAATGTTATTTGCTTCATTATGATTTTCCTGAACCTCACTCTTGTCGCTAATCGCGGTATAGGGATGCTCTGGTTTTACCCATGCCACCCGACGGTTTCCTTGAGAACCCTTGATTTTGATGGCAACTTCCAAGCCATGTCTCCATACCTTGCGATGTCCATACGCACGACTTACTGCGGTAGATTTGAGGTATA
>CAIJEA010000287.1 GCA_903819605.1 uncultured cyanobacterium
CGTCTTCGAGAACTTGAATTCATGGTTCGAGATCGATAGTATAGCTATTACAGCGCTTTGCGATCAAACCCAAACCAAGAAAAATTTTGAAAGCATTGCGAAGCAATGCTTTCAAAATTTTTCTTGGTTTGGGTTTGATCGCAAAGCGCTGTAATAGCTATACTATCGATCTCGAACCATGAATTCAAGTTCTCGAAGACGACTCTCTGCCAAGCGATCGCGACATTGTTTCACATTATGGGGTTGCTCAGGGAAACGTACTGATTCAAACTGGCAATGTAGGGTTTCGTAGCTTTGCCACTGACGTTGACCAGAAGAATTCTTCATCTTTTCTTGATTTAGTAACATGTTCAGACGTTGAGTTGTCGTATCAGTCGTAAGTTGAGAAAAACTTTTTCCCTGTAGATCGGCAATGCGATCGTTCGTAACCCTAGCTCGACAACTTTGGTAGATTAATGGATAAATTGAACCTCCACGAAATGGTTCGCTCAATTCATGGCAGTGCGTATCTCTATAGGAGTTCCAGTTTTGCTCAATTACTTTGAGCTGTGCCTGTCGTGGCTCATTTAGTTGACTATAGATATCTGCATAAATTAGCGATCGCAAAAATTCGGCAGTTTTCGACCAGTTAAATGCACAACGATTTAGAGCCTGCTGGTTTTGTTCTGCACATGCAGGTGCTGCGACTCCAAAGGTCTGGGATTGTGAGATCGTTTCGGCTGAAGTTGGCGCGATCGCTATGCAAGATAAACCTAAAGCGATCGCAAGGGAATTTAAGATAGTTTTCATACGAATTAAGGTTAAAGTGAAGTAAAGATTAAATTTGATCTCGTCACAACTTTTATCAATCATCCTGCTGCGCTATGTCCTACGATACCCCTCGCATTGCCAAAGTCCACCGCAAAACTGGCGAAACTGAAGTTACTGTGGCGCTAAATCTTGACGGTACTGGCAAAGGAAATATTAATACAGGTATTCCCTTTCTCGATCATATGTTGCATCAAATTTGTTCTCATGGATTGATCGATCTTGATGTACAAGCTACGGGTGATTTGCATATCGACGATCATCACACCAATGAGGATGTGGGAATTGTTTTAGGTCAAGCTATAGGACAAGCACTTGGCGATCGCAAAGGAATTGCGCGTTTTGGTCACTTTGTCGCCCCTCTCGACGAAGCTCTGGTACAAGTTGCCCTTGATTTTTCGGGTCGTCCTTATTTAGTTTATGGCTTAGTAATCCCCAATCAAAGAGTAGGAACCTATGACACAGAGCTAATCCGTGAGTTTTATCAAGCGGTGGTTAATCATGCTCACATGACTCTGCATGTAAGGCTTTTAGAAAGCGGTAATTCTCATCATATTATCGAAGCCTCTTTCAAAGCCTTTGCGCGGGCTTTACGCATGGCAGTAGAAGTAGATCCACGGCGCGTTAGCACGATTCCCAGTTCTAAAGGAGTCCTATAGCTGTCATCAACATAAACCCCCAAAGAGAGTACAGCACGCTGCACTCTCTTTGGGGGTTTATACATCAATCAAAGTGATAATTAGGGCTTGCTGAAAAAGCGACTAAGGGGAAAGTAGTGGGAAAGAGGAAGAGGGTAATAAATTGACTGTCTACTAGGAAATTGCCAAGAAAGAGAATTAAAGCTAAAGAACGCTTTCAGAAAAAGAAGAATAAAGAGTTGCCAACCAAACATAACCAAAGAAAATCAGCAAAAACAAGCCGCCCGCGCAGCGAGTCCAAATTCATGACCAAGAAAGTGATAGCGATCGCGGGTTCCGAAATATGAGCCAATTTAGTCCGCACGAAATCTAACCCAAAGCGACGCGTAGCCTGCCCAAAAGTAAAACCCCGAAGAGGGCGGCTCCACGTCAGACAAG
>CAIJEA010000288.1 GCA_903819605.1 uncultured cyanobacterium
CTCCGCGATCGCTGTCTTTAGCTCAAACTTCTGTAACCGATCTGATATCGCTGTATGTATCGATTCACGTTTGCGAACATCCTGAAAGCGATCGAACATCTCTTCAGTCGATGCTTGTACCAGCGTCTTTAGCTCAAGAGGTTCCAGCCGAAACTCGATCGCCCCCGCCGTAGTCCAATTAGCCAGATCGCTTGCCTCGCGTGTGAGAATGTCCTGAGTGAGATCGCTCAGCCACAGTACCATCGGAAATTCCAAACAATTGGCAAATTCCTCTCGTACTCGATTTGCCGACTTCAAAACTGCTTCGATTTCTGTAACCGCATCTAATCCCAAAACCATTAACACCTTGGGCTTCTGCTCTGGTGATAATTGATGCACCACACTCATTAATTCCTGAATTGGCGCAAGCAAAGTCTTCGCATCAGGTTTTAGTTCAAGTGTCGCGATCGCAGTTTCAGGTAAATTGTTTTCTGCTAATTGCGATCTCAAGTCCTGCAATACGCGCTCCTGCAATACGCGATAGTTACACAAAGCGATCGACAATGAAAATCCCTGCGATCGCGTCACAATTCTCGTCAATCGACGTAAGGCATCGCGATTATTCTCTGCAATTATATCGGTGCGATCGCTCATCGAACTTTCCTCTAATCATCCAAAATTGGATTTACATCAAACCAACTATCACCTTGATATTCATACTCAAACACAAACTGGCTCTTGATCAGCGTTTGATACTCCGACTCACCTCTTACCTTCTTATCCTGTTTTACTTTTGCAATTAGTTCCCATTCATCTTCAGTAATTGTTTTAATTTTATTATTCCGTTCCTTAGCGATGATGCTCTCGACCAATTTAGCCGTAATCGGCGGATCGTCCTGCTCCAAACAACCATACAGTAATCGAAATAAATTGCGGACATGACCACCACTAGCTTGACATAGGCGATCGAGAGTTTGAGGTGAATCAAATACTTTGTTCACAAATTCACTGTTAATCCGTTGGACGGAATTAACTTTTGGGAAGGCTCTCGCCATCACAATTTGTCTGAGTAGCGCCATTCCTGCCTCACACTCACTGCCGTCCTTTAATCTTGCAGGAACCATCGGCAAAGTCTTAATATCAGTTCCAAATCGACTAGTGACGATCGCGGCATCATTAGAAAAAGTTAACAACAATGGAACCGTGTAAACTACATGGCAATCCAGACCCCGCAACTGATCGCCGCGTTCGACAAACAAATACCCAGCCCTTGACTGTTCCTTCAGATCGATGCGATTTTCAATGCGATCGAGGTTATCCACAATCACCACTAAGCCATTCAGCCCCTTAGCTTTCAGTCTTTCCTTCGCAGGAGCGAGTAACTCCTTATTAATCGAATTGATAATGCTATTTGTGCGTGATTCCAATCTTTCGCGCATTTGCCGACGCAATGATGGACTATTCTTGGCTTGAGCCGTAATCTCGGCAATCCCCACCGACAGCTTAAAATTTGCGCTCAAATCGAGCTTGGTTTGCAAAATATCCTTCAGTTCGCCAAACAATTTCTTGAAATATTCTGGGATGATGTTGATCCCTTCTTTTTCTAAACCATTACTGAGTTGACCTGCGATCGCTAACAAAATATCACTCGCATCGACATCGCTCAGTTCTAACTGGCGATCGCATTCAAAATAAGCCACATGAAATTTTTTCTCGGTCAACTCATGCTTCAGCCGCAAAAGCTCCGTCGATTTGCCGCAGCCGATATGCCCCGTAAATAACTGACAGGTTGACTCATCGGGCGAAATTCGCACAATCTTGCGGGACAGACTTTCAATCAGCTTTTCGCCGCGCACCGTTGATAAATCGACATAATAGCTGCGATCCTCTTCATTACTAGAATCAAGGGGATGCGTCGGGTTGCAAGCCTTATAAAATCGCGAAAGTTCGAGATCCATAGTCGGATTTTAAGATGAGGATGAGCCGTACCAAATGCTGCTTATCCTAATATAGCGAATGTAACTTGTCTATTGTCGTCTTACAGCGCTTTGCGCTCAAACCCGAACCAAGAAATTTTTTAAAAGCGTTGCTTTGCAACGCTTTTAAAAAATTTCTTGTGGTTCTTTTGATCGAAAACTGCTGTAAATCTATAGACTTCGACACTTCGGCAAACTCAGTGCTTCGCTCAGGCAACGTTAATCGCTGGCTAAGCGAAGTCGAAGCCTGTTTCGCCATAGATGTTATACTTTGACTTCAGCTTTCGGTTTTAGTGAGGAACAGTCACTGAAAGTAATGGGGAAAGATTGGTGCAAATCCAACGCTGTCCCGCAACTGTGATTTTCTGTTGATAA
>CAIJEA010000289.1 GCA_903819605.1 uncultured cyanobacterium
CCTTCACCTGCGGAAGACTATGTAGAACATCGGCTCGATCTTAATAGTTATTTAGTAACTCATCCTGCGGCGACCTTTTTTGTGCGCGCTTCAGGAAATTCTATGACTGGAGCAAACATCCACGATGGCGATTTATTAATCGTCGATCGCGCTCTTGAAGCCACCCATGGAGAGATTGTAATTGCTGTGGTGCAAGGAGAAATTACCGTTAAGCGTCTACATTATCTGAGAGGAGAAATCGCCCTCATTCCTGAAAACGATAATTATCAAACCATCTTCATTAACGAACATTCCGAACTACATATTTGGGGAGTTGTTACCAATGTCATCCACAGTGTTAGGCAAAAGAGTCGAAAAAAGATTCGCTCTGGTCGATTGCAATAACTTTTACGTTTCCTGCGAACGTTTATTTAATCCCGCACTCATCGGAAAACCTGTGGTGGTGCTATCCAATAACGATGGCTGCGTTGTAGCGCGATCGCAGGAAGTCAAGGATCTCGGCATCAAAATGGGTGTTCCTGTCTTCCGAATTTACGATCTCATCCAACGTTACAATATTCAGGTCTATTCTTCTAATTACAGTCTCTACGGAGATCTGTCGGGTAGAGTAATGTCTACGCTGGCTTACTTTGCCCCTGATGTAGAAATCTATTCCATTGATGAAGCCTTTATCGATTTATCTGAGTTTCGATATCGTGACTTAACAGAATATGGCAGTGAGATTCGTCAGAGAGTCAAGCAATGGGTAGGTATACCAGTTTCCGTAGGAATCGCCCCAACTAAAACCCTTGCAAAGCTTGCTAGCCACATCGCGAAGCAATCTGATTCGGGCGTTTTCGATCTTAGTGTCTATCCATCTATTGATGAACTACTATCTAAAGTCGATGTTGGTGATTTATGGGGTATTGGTTCTCAATATGCTAATTGGCTGCGGGAAAGAAGAATAACTACAGCTTTACAATTGAAAGATGCTAATGAGAACTTGATTCGCACCAAGATGGGTATTGTCGGTGTTAAGTTGCAAATGGAGCTAAGAGGAGAATCTTGCCTAGCAATGGAATTGATTGACAGTCCCAAAAAGGGAACTTGTGTCTCACGTTCTTTTCCTCAGCCGATAAAAGATCTATCCGATCTCAAAGAAGCGATCGCTTCTTTTACGCATCGAGCCGCCGAGAAGTTACGACGGCAAAAACAAGCTGCAAGTGTCATAACTGTTTTTGCGAGAACCAGTCCTTTCCGAGATAATTTCTACTCCAACAGTGCTACATCAGAATTAGTTTTATCCACTAACTACACTGTGGAATTGTCTCGCGTCGCAGCAAATTTGGTGGAAAGCATCTATCGTCAAGGACAAAACTTTAAAAAGGCTGGTGTGATTATGACTGGTCTAGTATCCGAGAGTCAGATCCAAGGAAATCTTTTTGATGTGAGTAATGATGAGGCGAAGCAACGATCGCGAAATCTAATGAGCGTCATGGATACGATCAATGAAATGTACGGCAGAGATACTTTACGATTTGCTTCTAATGGAGTAATTCAAGTCTGGAAAACTAAATCAGAACAGCGATCGCCAAGATATACAACCTGTTGGCAGGATCTACTTGAAGTGTCATAAAAAAGGAGGTGTGCAAAGCACACCTCCTTTTTTGTAGAAGCTATGGCGGAATTTTAACTAATTAACTCCTTAGCACGCTTAGCGATCGCTTCAGCATCAATACCATTAAACTCAAACAACTGACCCGCCGAAGCTGTAGTCTCACCACGCTTCCATGAGAACACATCGCGATTGCTATTACTGCGAAGCATCACGGGTTCGAGCAAAGCCGAAGCTCCACCAACCACGCCAACCAAGGCATCGCCGCCAAATAGCTCCTCAAAATCTGCATCACTCAAGAACTTACCATCTGGTTCTGAGCATGTATCCCAAGCCACATCAGTCGGACGATAGAGACGGCGAGGGCTAACAATCGAGACAATTTTAGACCCAATCCCCTGTTCGGCTAGCTTTTGAGCGGCTTCGTAAACTGGAAGTAAAATAAGGTCACCAATTACAGCGAAGACAACTTTCTTGCTGCCAGCAATTTCTTGCAAGGCGATCGCTCCATCTTCGAGAGCTTGCCTAGTCTGCTCGAAAGTAGTCCGAATCGCCAGTGGGGTTTTACAAGCAGTAATCACGACACCCTTATTTACTGCTTGTAAAGCCCAGTCATAGCAGACTTGAATGCTGTTAGCATCAGGTGGAAATAGGGGAAATACATTGCCATTGCGAGTCATGGCAGCAAAATAAGCCTCGATTTCTGGACGCTGATGTGTCCATCCATTACGTCCTTGCTCTAAAGCGCCTGCGGTGAATAAGCAAACCGTGGCAGGAGTAGGACGGCGCAACTCTGCCATCGCTTGAGTAACCGTCTGCCAAATCGGAAGTCCATTAATTGCAAAGGATTCATAGGAACACCAGAGCGTGCGACTACCAAACAGCGCTAATCCAACAGCTAATCCCGCACAAGCATCTTCACTCAGAGGCTCATACACTTGTCCACCCGGTCCTTGGTTATAGAGCGCATCAACTGTGGGGTGATTAATTTTGAGAGCTTGGTTAATATTGGCAATACCTGATGCTTCGTTCCCATCAGCATTAGTAACGATAAATCGCTTATCAGTTTGTCCGACATAGCCTACTAATCGCCCCATTGCGGTTGTAGCGACTTTCACTTCACCACCAACAGCATATTCTTCTAAGGGCAAAGTTCCCAAGTTAGCCAAGGCTAATACTGATTCGGTAACGGCTGTTTTGGAGGAAGAGCCACCACCTGCCCATTGCAAATTGGTACTGACAGTTTGCCATGCTTCTGGATTAAGAGCGCGAGATTTTAATCCAGCGACTACATCAGGATTATCGAGGGTGTGATGAGCATAGAGGTTATGGGATTTTGCACCCCTTGCATGAACCCCCGCTCCCTTGAGTTGCTTGATAATAAATACTGTCAACTTTCCGCCAAAGGCAAGTTTTGCCGCTTTATCTGCACCGACTAGAACTGCTTCTGTAAAAGCAAGACGCTGTTTCAACGAGAACGCAGTACTATCAGCATAATTGCCCTCTTGATTCCGATCGTCAAAGTCCTTTGCATCCACCAGAATTACTTCATCAAAGCCATTCCCTTTCCAGAAAGCAATCATTTCAGCATTAGTTTTTGTGGAAACCATACTGTGATGCTCTTGACTAAAACCATTCCACACTAGAATCGGAATAAAATTAGTGACTTCAGGATATGCAGTATGGAAATGGGCGATCGCACTGATCGGATAGGGTTCACCTAAGCCACCATCACCGAGCGTTACTGGGAAAAGCTTATCGCGATGGAGAAGCGCACCTGCCATCGCAAAGTGTTGCCCCTGTCCTAGTGGTCCCGCAGGAGCTAAGATTCCGGGAATGTATCCAGATAAGTGACCGAGCAATCCATGTTTTTCTCGATACCTTTCTCGCATCTGAGTCACAGTGCTGATGCCCATGTCTTCGAGGGAGCGATCGAGAAACATGGCGCTATAGTAGCCAGGGGCATGATGTCCGACTTCTGTAGGCATATTTTTGTGACCCAGCATATAGAAAGCGGCGACTGCTTCGGCGCTACTCGCAAATCCGCCTGGATGACCTGATGCTTTGCTGGCTGTAACTTGTAACGTAAGATAGCGCAAGGCATCCGCAGCGAGTAGGGTTTGAAATACAGCAGCGCGATCGCTAGGATCGGTAATACCAGATTTCTCAGGGCTGAGCACTGGTGTACGTCCGAACTCATCGAACCCCTCCAACGGTTCGCCAAAGTACTGAATGCCTTCACTAAAAGCAGGCACGGCTGAGTTCGTGGTTTCAGGGGTTACGATCATAAATTTTTTGACCTTTGATTTGTCCAGAATAGATATTTAGCTATGCAATGAGTAGAGATTAAGAAATGTTGAAATTTTCTCTACGTGTAATTTTATACCAATTCCCTGAAGTGTCGTCACACTTCAGGGAATTAAAAACTGAACCCTGTAAGGTTTTTAGATTCAAAAAAATTGCAACGCCATTTTATGAATTGGTGCTAGGTAGGTGGTGCAATTGAATCTCAAACCTGACAACCTAAACTGCCCACTATGCGAGCAGTTTAGGTTTTGAAACAATAATAAAGGCGACGCTTCGCACTGCCTTTATTGTTGTTTTTATTTGTCGTATCACTCTCTTGTCTCGCGATAAAGTAAATTATTTAGGCAATGAAACAGGATGGAAGCATCTGAACGGCAGGTTAAATTAGCCCAAAAACTATCTGAGTTTCGACAGCGATCGCAGTTAAAAGCAACTCAACAGTTGATTAGCGAATTAGGGCTTCCATCAGATTGTTGTACGATCCACTTACCAAACACTTCTGCATCTAAGCAACTTGAGCAATGGCTAAGTACATCTTTTCCTTGGCAATGCGGACAAATTGATTGGCAGCAAGTAGCAGGGAGTATTTGTGTCAAAGGCAATAGTCATCCTGAAGAAGCTTCGGCTTTTGATCGCATTTGCCAAACCCAGCAGCTTGGCAATCCCCTTGTTAACGTTATGTGGTTTTCTGCTCATCGTTCGACTTTAGAAATACCACTGGAATTTGTGAAGCGATCGTTAGTAGAAATTGTGGCTGAAGATTGGGATACTTGGATCTTCGAGCCTATCTCTGGCTGGTGTATTGAGTTTTACCATGAAGGAACAATGTGTTATGGGGTATCGCGTTGATAAAAATCGTAGGTTGCTAACGCAAGCTAAATATTTCAATAATTTACGTTAGCTATGTTATATTAGGAAACGCGGCAGCTTGGCTCAGGTGGTTAGAGCGACGGTCTCATAATCCGTAGGTCCCGGGTTCAAATCCCGGAGCTGCTATAAAAAATAAAAACTAGTGGTGGTGCTATGCATTATCGCTAGTTTTTCTGTTTTTTTCTGACTATAGACATACGACTTAAATGGTTCGTGATAGTATGTAAGCAATTTACTCCCTAAGGCAAAGGACAGGATTATGGGATTACTCGATCGCATTGGTATGGTGGTCAAGTCCAATGTAAATGCAATGGTTACGGCGGCTGAAGATCCAGAAAAGATTCTGGAGCAATCAATCATTGATATGCAAGAAGATTTGGTGCAGTTGCGCCAAGCTGTAGCACAATCGATGGCTGCCCTCAAACGGCAAGAGCAACAATATAATCAAAGCGCGTCTCAAGCGCAAGAGTGGGAAAAACGGGCCATGCTAGCTCTCCAAAAGGGAGATGAAAATCTAGCAAGGGAAGCACTAAGCCGCAAAAAAACCCATGCAGATGCCGCAGCAACCCTAAAAACTGGTTTAGATCAACAGTCGGGACAAGTTGATACGCTTAAGAAAAATTTAATTGCGATCGAAGGCAAGATCTCTGAGGCAAAAACCAAGAAGGAGATGCTCAAAGCTCGTTTGCAATCTGCTAAAGCTCAAGAAAATCTCAACAATATGCTGGGTAAGGTCAATACCAACTCAGCAGCAGCAACTTTTGAGCGTATGGAAGAGCGAGTTCTTCTTGCCGAAGCTAAAGCGGGTGCAAGCGCAGAACTTGGCATGGATAACCTTGAGTCTCAGTTTGCCCTATTAGAATCTGGTAGTGGGGTTGATGATGAATTAGCCGCGCTCAAAGCCAAGATGATGACTGGTAGCCCAGCCCCTCAAGGTGCTCTGCCTCCATCGGATGCCGCTAAGCCCAGTGTTGGCGCTGCGATCGATGCTGAGCTAGAAGCCCTTCGTCGTCAAATGGGTAACTAACCTAAATAAACAAAAAAAGAAGCGGCGCGATGCGCCGCTTCTTTTTTGTTGCCTAAATCGCCTCTTTGATCTCTGTGAAAGTAAGGTGCGATCGCCAGCAAGTAAAATAAAGAGAGTAGTTATTCCAAATCTATGGTTATGAACTTCACCGAGTTATTGCCTAGTCTACAAAAACTAAACCCTTCCGATAAGCTTAGGGCTATTCAGTTCCTAGCGACTGAGTTATCAAAAACAGAAAATTTTGCCCCAAATGATCTAGAGTCTCAATCTTGGTTAGATGCAGATTTAGGTGGTAATTTGCCTGAGTATGATTGGGGCGAGGGTGGAATGCCCAGTATGAAGCCTGTAGAATATATTTCTGGTATTGGTTTAGTGGTAAAAGCAGGATAGAGATTTTGAATAGTCAGCCTCTCAAATGTGGTGATATTGTTTTTGTCAACCTGCCTTCTCATAATCCTAAAGGACATGAACAGGAGGGGAGAAGACCTGCTGTTATTGTTGGTGTACCTTTGGGAGATGTTCGTTATTCTGTTGTGGTTGTGGTTCCATTAACTACTCAGTTCGGAGTATGGGGTAAGAGAAATCCTATGCTATATCCAATTATTCCATCTGGAACTGCGGGACTGCCTCAAAAGTCGGTTGCTTTGTGCGACCAAATACGGGCAGTAGATATTCAGAGGGTGATTGGCTATTTGGGTAGTCTAAATATTAATGAATATTTGCCGATTATTGATGGTGTAAGACAGGTTTTGGATTTGTAATACTTCGTGAAGAGATCGCCTCTTTAATCTCAGTGAAAGTAAATCGTGATCGCAATAAACCACACCAACTAAAAAGAAGAAAATCTAATGGCTATCATCAATCCAAGCAATGTCAACGAAATAGAATTTGATGAAAAAGATATAGAGGTGTTCAAAATTCCTGATGTCAAAGAACGCATCGCTGCATTTCAAAACCATTTCTTCCCTCGGTTAGAGCTACTTGTAAAAGACAGCGTAGAACTTATTACAGAAATTTATGGAGTTGATCCGTATGTAACAATGACCTATGTTAAAAAACCAAGTAATAGACCAAATGCTACTACCAATACTGAGTCTGGATTCGTTTATGTTGGCATATCTGGCAGACGTAGAAATTCAAAAAAAGATCTACCTCTTGCAATAAAAAATGCTAGTGGGAAGCCAATATATATTCATCCTGCTTATCTTACTTTTGATGTACGATCAGAAGGATGTATAGAAGTTGTCTTTAGACCTTTTTTAAATTCAGTCGAGGCAAAACTTATCGGTAAGGTTAGACAAGAAATGCTATCTAACTTTGAGTTGATCAATACATTATTTAAAAATTTTAAAATTTATTACAACAACTCAAAGACTGCTGAAAATTGTGACAATTTCTATAAATTAATTGTTGAGAAAGATTTCGTTTTAGATATACACAGTCTGCATTTCTACACTGATGTCTTCTTTATTCCTACTAATTTTAAAGATGAATTATGGAAACTTAAACGAGCATTTGTTTGTCTGTACCCGCTACTAGATTTGTTTATCTCTATTGGAGATGGTAGAGAACCTAACCCTGCTGAAATGCTTAACAAATTTAATGAGTGGTCAAAGATTGATCCGAATGTCAGAATCTCAACTGGATACAAAAAAGGAATAATTAACGAGCAATCCAAGCGAGAAATTGCAGAAGCTTGGAAAGAATTAATTAATTTGCCTGTGGAAAGCTTCTTTAATCCAGAAAATTTAACGGATGCTAGAGAGCGCACCAACAGAGCGATCGTTCAGCGTCAAGGACAGTCAAAATTTCGTTCTGAGTTATTAGAAGCCTATGGCGGACAATGTGCAATTACTGACTGCGATGCAGAAGCAGCCCTAGAAGCAGCACATATATTTTCCTATCTTGGCAATGACACAAATCACGTTACTAATGGTTTACTACTTCGTGCTGATATTCATACCCTGTTTGACCTATACCTGATTTCGATTGATCCAGATACCAACAAAGTTGTTATTTCATCTAGCCTAATCGATACCTGTTACAAGGAGCTAAACGGCAAACCACTAAAATCTCCGAAAGATTATGCTAATCCATCACCTGAAATGTTAGTCAGTCATTATGAAAAATTTTCGCGTAAACAAAATAAGTAGGGCTTCCTGAAAAAGTCTAAAGAGCAAATTTAAAGGCAATACAGCTTTAAAAATAGTATTTTGTCGCATATTTCCCAGATTTACCCAGCGATTTTCTACGGAAGTGCAAGGGTTTTGGGTCTCTAGACGCTATAACCTTGCACTTTTTATGACAAAAAAGCTTAAAGCCCTTATATAGCAGGCTTTTGTACTTTTTCAGGAAGCCCTACTTA
>CAIJEA010000290.1 GCA_903819605.1 uncultured cyanobacterium
ACTACCTGAGTCCGCGCATCTTGGCTCAATATCTCTGCACGTAACTTAGCCACAAAGCCCGAACCAACGATACCAACCTGCAAAGGTTGATGTAATTTAGCGTAACTGGTCATGATTTGGAAATTCTCGATTTATTGCAGTCTATTTCAAGCGATTTAGTTTAGAAGGTGGCAATAGTTTGCGCTCTTGGACAACTTTAGTACGTGGTGCGCGTACATAAAAAATCTTGCGTCCAGTGGTCTCATTTACCCAACGGGCAAAGCGACTCCAGACTTTTTCGGATAAGTATTTTTGGGCGACGATCGCTAAACCAATCACTACTCCAATCGGAAATACAGTATCAAAGGGATTGCCATCTCGACTGCCGACAAACAGCAGCACAACGGAGGAAATCAGCGCCGAGATTAGTAAAAATTGAAATTTAGACATAAGATTCCTAAACTATGCGTTCATTTTGTTGGGGCTATCAACAATCAACGGGTTTTAAACGTTGTACCATCTTTGGCGATCGCTAAACATTTTGTCACAGCATTGACACCAATTGCCTGCCATGCCTGATTCATTGCTTGGGCGACTGACTCTATTGTACCCACTGGGGCTAAAGAAAGTAGGGTGGGGCCCGCGCCACTGATAACTAAGCCATAGGCTCCTGCCGCGATCGCGGCGGCTTGCACCTCTGCCATACCAATAATCAAGCTTTGACGGTAATTTTGATGTAGGCGATCCTGCAAGCCCGCTTTTAACCAATTCACATTCCCAGTCTGAATCCCATGACTTAAAAGTGCTAAGTGCGAGGCATTAAAAACGGCATCCTGCATCGAAAACTTCTCAGGCAATACTTCCCTTGCCTTAGCTGTCGATAGCTCAAAGTCAGGAACTGCCACAACCAATCCAATACTTTCATGCCAATTTAAATCGCAATATTCCCAGCCACCCGCTTGATTGGATGCCATCAACTGACAACCGCCTAACATCGCAGGTGCGACATTATCAGGATGTCCTTCCATCGCGATCGCCAAATCCAATAACTCCAAGCGATCGAGGGGTGAACCTGCCAATAAGTTTGCGCCAAAAATACCGCCGACGATCGCTGTTGCAGAACTGCCTAAGCCTCTCGATAGGGGAATCATTGTGTCGGTATGAAAGGCTATGGGCGGAACTGGGCGATCGATGTGCTGATAAAACTTAGCGATCGCCTGATATACCAAGTTTGTTTCGTCCCGTTCCACCTTGTCTGCACCTTCACCCGATGCGGTAATCGTTAAGCGATCGGCGAGGGAAAATTCAAAATGGTTATAAAGCGATAGGGCTGCGCCAAGGCAATCAAACCCAGGACCAATATTAGCAGTAGTCGCGGGAACGGAAACTTCAAAAATGGTCATGTTGAAAATCTAAAATACACTGGA
This sequence comes from uncultured cyanobacterium, assembly GCA_903819605.1. GTDB lineage: Bacteria > Cyanobacteriota > Cyanobacteriia > Pseudanabaenales > Pseudanabaenaceae > Pseudanabaena. Next base: position 1,407 of record CAIJEA010000290.1, read on the forward strand.
GCCAAGAACTATTGGTTGTCTCCGTCAACGTAGGACATTATATATCTCATCGTATAACACCTAGACTATTTATCCCATTGTAATCTCTCTTTTTTCTATCCGCGTAACATGAGTTATTGAATTAAACCCGCAATAATATTAATGCTCATTGCGACAATGGCGGTATTGAAGAAAAATGAGAGAACACTATGGAGTAAAGCTAGTCGCCTCAGCGATCGCGAAGTAATTTGTACGTCCGAAACTTGACTAGTCATCCCAATTACTAATGAGAAATATAAAAAATCCCAATAATCTGGTTCAATATCTTCAGGAAAAATCAATCCTCCAGACTTAGAATTGCTCTCTGTTTCATGGTTTTGATAGTACCCTCGATTATATTGCATTGCAAAAATAGTGTGTACGAGGAACCATGAAACTATAATTGTTCCCCCTCCAATAACTATATGGGTAAGCACCACACTTAAGCCTGCGCCTTTGGTCTCCCGTAGCATAAAGGCGATC
>CAIJEA010000291.1 GCA_903819605.1 uncultured cyanobacterium
GTGTCGTTTAACTATGTTAAGCAAGCTGCAACAACTAGGGACAAACGTGGATGCTCGCTACGCTAGCGATGATGAATTACAATTCATGGATGCTTATATAACTTCTTTTGATTCACGGATTAATGCTTATCAACGTATTAAAGCCGTAGAAAAAGAAATTGTAGAAACTGTTTTAGCAAAACTGCAAAAGTCCTATCCTCAACTTCTTTTTCCGAAGGGTGAAGATATGAAAAACAAATGGAAACAAGACACCTTTAGGGTGTTACGCCATTCAGCGATGACGGTTTTGCTAGATGATCCAGAGGTATTACAACAGCAGTTTTTGTATTGGTTTCAAACAATTATGCAAGCTTTTGGTGCTCAAGAAGCCTGTAATGTTACTTACTTAATAATGCAAGACGTTGTCAAAGAAATTCTACCTAAGGACATAGCAGATTTGTTATGCCCGATTTTAGAAATGAATCGCAATTTTTTGGGGCTTCAGGCAAAAAATTAATAAAAAGTAGATGAGAAATTTCTGGTCTATTTTACTTTTGTTCGGGATAGTGATTGCTATACAATATATCTGTTGAAAGATTTAAGGTCTAAATTTGAGGAGTTAGAGCTTACTTGGCTCATTTGTTATGGGGAAAATTAATTCTGTCTCGTGGCAAGCGCGGCTTCGTTTTCTAGTTTTGACATTCTTAGGATTAGCGATCGCGCTGATGCTCAATTTCCCTTTTTGGGCAGTAGCTCAAACTCCGACTAATAGTAATGCTGCTATTAACTCAGTTGAACCATCAACTGTTCCAGAGATTCCATCACCAGTCATTAGACCAACCAATAACAACGAGTTACGTGGTATCTGGTTAACTAATGTTGATAGTGATGTTTTGTTTTCGACACAGAGTCTTCAACGTGCAATTAAAAGATTAAAGCGCTTAAAATTTAATACAATTTATCCAACTGTTTGGAATGGTGGATATACTCTCTATCCTAGCAAAGTTGCTCAAAATTCCTTTGGAGTGGCGGTCGATCCTGTTCCTGAAATGAAAAATCGGGACATGCTCGCTGAAGTTGTTGAGTTCGGTCATGAGCAAAAACTTGCGGTGATCCCTTGGTTTGAGTATGGCTTAATGACCGAAGAAGGATCGGAGCTAATGCGCCAACATCCTGACTGGATCACTAATCGCAAAGATGGCTCTAAAGTATTTCTGTTGGGAGAGAATAACGAACATCGACTGGTTTGGCTCAATCCAGCAATTCCTGAAGTCCAAAAGCTTTTGACAGATTTAATTGTGGAAGTTGTGATCAAATATGATGTAGATGGAATTCAATTAGACGATCATTTTGGAATGCCAGCAGAATTTGGCTACGATGACTATACGATCGCAAAATATAAACAAGATCATTTTGGCAGGCTTCCACCTGAAGATTTTAACGATCCAGAATGGATGGCATGGCGGGCTAGGTCTTTGACAACTTTAATGAGAAAAATATCTAAATCCGTTAGAGCGATTAAACCAAACTGCTTAATTTCTCTATCTCCCAATCCTAAAGAATTTGCCTACAATAAGCATCTACAGGATTGGTATAGTTGGGTTTATTCAGGATATATCGATGAATTGATCGTTCAGGTATATCGAGACAATATCGAGGACTTTAAAGGTGAGTTAGAACGACCAGAATGGCAAGAAATCCGCTTAAAAATTCCTGTAGCAGTTGGGATTTTGACAGGCTTGAGAAGTCAAAATGTTGATATTCGCCAAATCAAAGGACAGGTCAAAGCTGCTCGTGAGCTTACCTTTGATGGATTCTCATTCTTTTTCTACGAAACTCTAGGTAATCGTGATTCTTCTTTTGAATCTTTACTCTTTGCTCCAGCAGCACGTCCCGATCTAAAAAATATCGCCTCTGTCGGAAGCTAGCTGATGATCATAACCGTATAAAACGAGAGGGGACGCAAAGCGTCCCCTCTCGTTTTATATCTGTCACAAAGTTTATTAGGGCATAAAACCCAAGAAGAGAA
>CAIJEA010000292.1 GCA_903819605.1 uncultured cyanobacterium
AGACTATGAGAAGCCTTGAGGATAGAAGCGAGATCTAATGCTTCTAAAATACTCGTACTACCTGTAGAAGCCTTACTGGTATGTGAGGATGCTGTAAAGATTGTTTCAGTAGAACTCAGAGATTGTTGCTGTCTTTGAAGAATCTGGAACAGTAATTGTGGGTAGCGAGTTTCCAAATCCTCTACCTTTGCCTTTGCTCCCCATCGACTATAGGCATAATAGGCATCGGTCATGTATGATTGGGCAATTTTTTCTTTACCCCATGCCAAATAGAATTTAGCTGCAAGTTCGCAGGCTACAGCTTCTTCCTGTAGATAGCCATTTTCTTGGGCAATTTGGATAGCGCGATCGTAAAACTCAATTGCATTAGCCTTATTCTCTAACACTCTATAACGTTCTGCTTCTACAAGATAAAACTTATGAAGATGATTCATCGGTGCATATTCAGCCCATCGCTGCAAGTTATCTTGATTGCTTGCTACCTTTTCGAGATAATGAGCTTGCTCTGATTCAGAAACTGATGTATATAATTTTAAATAAATAAGAGAACTATAGAAGCAAGATAGCGGAATAGCATACATTCCTACCATACTATCAGCATAGGATTCTACTAATAAGGCATAATCTCTTGCCCGCTCGTATTGCTCAAACCAGTAACAGAGAACAGACTTATTATGGTAGAGATAGTAGATTGCAGACCGCAAGTTTGACTTTTGCAGTACTGGCAGTGCTTGCATTTCCACAAAAATTTCTCCCTCTAATTGACAAGGATTGACGGAATGTCCAAGCAAATTGAGTACAGTTTGATGAAAAATCAGGTTGAAATTGAGTACATGCTGTTGTTTAAGCTGCAAGAGTCCCTGCCGATAAGTTTCCATCTCTAGGGCTAAAGATTGTAACTCGTGCCCAGCAAAGTAAGCATAGGCACAGTACATCTGACCGCTTAAAGCTGCATCCTCTAAATCCCCAGCATCCAAACCAGCTTGATAGGCTTCTTGAAGGAAAGGTAATTGTCGGCTGAGCGCTTCCTTCCAATGACTAATGTAGCTATGCACGATAAAATAAGCGCGACATTTATGAGCCTTTTCCTGAAAGTAATCAAAAATATTTAACGCTAGCTGTCCAAATTCATAACCTGCCTCCAGATCGCCGACTATTCCGCATAGCAACAGTCCATAGTCAGCATAGGAAAAGGTGGAAATAGAACTGTTACCATCAGCAATACATAAATTAATTTGCTTTGTAATCAGCATTGGTAAGAGCGCTGGCACTGATTGATAAGCAGGTGCAATCATCACGCTTAAGATTCTCATTGCCGCAAGCTTAATGGGGTCTTGCATGACTGGTAGATCTATTAGTCCAGCGATCGCTCGATCTTTCCATTCTAAATGAGTCGCGTCTAATGCTTGTCTAATATGCTCAGGGTTTGGCTGTGCGGGAATCTCCACCTCTAATAATTTAAGTAATTGAATCCCTATCTCAATTGATTCGAGTAGTTTTCCCTGCGCTCTAGCGGCTAGCATCTGAATTTCATAAATTCGGATCTTATCGATTAAATGATCTACGTGGGATAAAAAGATCGCAGAGAGTTGTTCCATCTGCTCATAGTTTGTACCTAAATAAGCTGATTCAGCAGCTAACTCATAGACAGATTTAGTTAGATCGTACTGAGAATACCAACTGTCCTGCGGGAGTAGTAGAATAATCGTTTTTAAGTACTTAATCGCGACACCATACGCAGTTGAAGATTGTGCTTTGCGAGCGGCGATCAAATTTAACTGGATTAGTTGGTTACGCTCCGTTTCTTCAGTAATTAAGCCCTTGCCCATATTCAATTGATTGACAATCGCAAAAATATTCTCTTCTCTTTCGATATTTGAGCTGTTAACAAGGAGCAGTTGACCAATTTGTAAATGGGTTGCGCGTTTCTGCTCTTCTGGAATCATGGAATAAGCAGCTTGCTGAACGCGATCGTGTAAGAACTTATAGGTAACTTTAGTAGCGGATTGGGCAATTGAGGTGGAATCAGATTGCGTAAAAAATGCGTAGACATCAGAAATTGGTAAAATCAATCCCTCTTGTAAGGCAATCCACAATGTTGAAGCGACTTGTTCGGGAGATTCTTTACTGACAACTGACAATGTTTGCAAATCAAAATTTGCGCCAATACAAGCTGCTAACTTCAGCATTTCCTGAGTTTGGTTTGGTAACCGTTGCAACTGTAATGTCATAAACTTAACGACATCGTCAGTAATTGCTAAAGATCTAACTTGAGCAATATGACATTGCCAATATCGCAATGAACTCTCAAATACAATTAGCCCGTCTTCATATAATGATTTGAGAAATTGGATGGCAAAGAAAGGATTGCCTTTAGTTTTTTGGTATAAGAGTTCGGTTAGAGGTTGAGCAAGTTGGCGATCGCAATTTAATGTATCTGCAACCAGTTGATTCGTATCTTCTAGGCTTAGAGGTTTCATACTAATCCTATTAACCGTCGCGCCGTTTTTTTGAATCGCATCTACCGTTAAAGAAACTGGATGAGCCGCCGATACCTCATTATCACGATAAGCACCAATTACTAACAAGTACCCAGTGTCCTGCATCAATAAATCTAACAATTTTAGCGAAGCTGAATCAGCCCACTGCAAATCATCTAAGAACAATACCAATGGGTGCTCTGGATTAGTGAATACCTGCACAAACCTTTGCATTGACAGATTAAAGCGATTCTCTGAGGCAATTCCTGATAATTCTGGAACCAGGGGTTGCTGACCTATAATTTGCTCCAGTTCAGGAATTACTTCGATCAAAACTCTTCCATTTTCACCAACTGCTTCTAGAATTTTGGCTTTCCATTTTTGTAGCTGCGAATCAGACTCTGAGAGAAGTTGCGTCATCAAATCGCGAAATGCTTGAACAAAAGCAGAAAAGGGAATATTTCGCTGAAATTGATCATACTTTCCTTTAATAAAGTTACCGCGCTGTCGCACAATTGGCTTATGAACTTCATTGACTACTGCTGTTTTGCCAATACCAGAGAAGCCAGCAATTAACATAAGTTCCGTTGTCCCATTGCTAACTCGGTCAAAGGCATTCAGGAGCATTTCAACTTCTATTTGACGACCATAAAGCTTTTCAGGGATCAAAAAGCGATCGCTAATATCTCTCTCCCCTAGCTGAAAAAGCTCAATAGTTTCTGTTCTTTCCAATTGTTCCAGACAAATCTCTAAATCATGCTTAATACCCAAAGCCGTCTGATAACGATCTTCGGCATTTTTTGCCATTAACTTATTGATAATTTCCGATAAAGTTAACGGAATATCGACATTGATTTGATGGACTGGGATTGGGCTTTTAGCTAAATGGCAATGTACTAATTCCAGTGGGTCATTGGATTCAAAAGGTAATTTTTTAGTTAGTAATTCGTAAAAGGTGATACCTAGGGAATAAAAGTCACTCCGATAGTCGATCGCCCGATTCATTCGTCCTGTTTGCTCTGGAGAGAGATAAGCGAGAGTTCCTTCTAAGCTATTGATATTTTGAATTTCTATAGTTTCTCTTGGTAGCAGAGAGGCAATACTGAAATCAATAAGTTTGACTTGCTTAGTTTCAGGATTAACTAAAATATTGGCAGGTTTAATGTCTTTATGGATAACTTTATTGATATGGAGAGTGTCTAAAATATCGGCGAGGGTAATCGCAATCTGCAAAAAATTCCTCAAGGATATTTCTCGTAGTCCCTTAATCGCCCATTCCTTAAGAGAAATCCCTCCAAAATCTTCCATGATTAAGGCATAGCTATTGTTATAGGGTTCTAGACTGTAGGTCTTGATGATGCTGGGAGAGCTTATAGAATTAGCGATCGCATATTGATTGCAGAACTGGGCTAGTTCATTGAAGCTAGGGAACTCATTACGTAATCGTTTTATAACTATAGGTTGCTGGTCAATCTCGCGAATGCCCCGATAAACTAAAGTTCTATGTCCTGCATAAAGTTGCTCAGTTATCCGATAACCCGATAAATTCGTAGCTATATCCATACTCTTACCAATTCTCCTTTTTATAGTTTGACGACTAGCCTAATTCTGAACATGTATAGCTCCAAGTAAGTTAAGACATAAAACCCAGAAGAGAGTTGCGGCGCTTCACGCTGCAACTCTCTTCTGGGTTTTGCTTTTGTCCTAACATAACTGGCTACTGCTATATTCCAAATCAAAAATTGTTCTATATATTTAGGTCTTACTCAAAATGACGAATAGGGACAATTCATGAATTGTCCCTAAGATAAAATAAGGTGTTGTAGACGTTTATGTATAGGTCTTAATATTATCTAATTTTCACTTACTAAGTATAAATTTAGTCCTATTAAAAGTAAATACAAAGATTAGCTGAACAATAGCTAAACAATATTAGCCATAGCTGAAATCAACATGCAGTTAACACTAATGTTTTTTAGCTAAAATTCTATAATTTCAATCGCGATCAAGTTTAGTTAGCGAATAGGTAAAGATATAACAAACTCAGTACCAGCACCTACCTCAGAGTTAACCGTAATAAAGCCTCGATGTTTTTCAACAATTATTTGCTGAGCGATCGCTAGACCTAAACCCGTACCCTTACCAACACCCTTTGTTGTAAACAAGTGGTCAAAGACATGTTGTCTCACCTCTTCAGACATGCCTGTACCGTTATCTACAATACAAATCTCAACCGACTGTGCATCCGTGGAAGAAGTACGAATTGTAATACGATTGGGATTAGCCGCTATATCGTTATAACTTAGCCCTTGATTTGCTTCTTCGAGGGCATCGATCGCATTTGCTAGTAGGTTCATAAATACCTGATTAAGCTGTCCCGCAAAGCATTCCACTTGAGGTAAATCACCATACTCCTTAACAACTTGAATTTCAGGGCGCTTGCTATCCCCTTTAAGACGATGCTTGAGAATCATAATTGTGCTGTCGATACCATCATGGATATTGCAAGCAACAGGGCGATCGCTGTCGGCACGCGAGAAAGTTCTTAGGCTATTACTAATATCTCGAATCCGCTTTACTCCCTCACGCATAGAACCGACTAGTTTCGGCAAGTCTTCGCGAATATATTCCAGATCGATTGTTTGTATCTCTTCTTGGATATCTCTATCAGGATTAGGATATTTCTGTTGATATAGATCGAGCAAGCCAAAGATATCTTTGATGTGATCTAATGCTGGACGAATATTGCCACCGAGGAAGCCGACAGGATTATTAATTTCATGGGCGACACCAGCTACTAAATTCCCCAGAGCCGACATTTTTTCTCCTTGGATCATTTGAATCTGAGTTTGCTGGAGTTCTTGTAAAGCTTTCTCAAGTGCTTCAGATTTCTGTTGGCGTTCAGTTTCAAGCTGTTTACGCTCAGTAATGTCTTGCATCATCGAGTAAATACCTACTGAATTACCATTCTCATCTAGTAATAAGGTATTAAACCACTCACAAACAATTACTCTGCCATCTTTTGTAATGTTCTCATTTACACTGCTATAACTTCCTTGTTCGTCGGACCACCCATTCGGTTTCATGAAGCCAGTTAACAATTCGGTAACGTAATCATGATGCATTTCATGAACGAGCGTTAGAGTATGGCTATTTAGTATTTCGCTCGCAGAATAGCCAAAAATTCTTTCAGCAGCAGGATTCCAACTAATAATTTTAAGCTCGGAGTTCAATTCCATTATACCAAGGGGTGTTCTTTCAATCAAGAACATTAATTTTGATTGAAACCTCTCTAATTCTATAGCTGTTTTCTGAATGATTTGAGTTTTTTCTTGCTCATCAGCATAGAGTTGAGCATTTTGCAAAGAAATAGCTGCTTGGGCACAGATGAGATTAAGTAATTCAACGCGATCGCTAGTAAACGCTCCTACAGTTAAGCTGTTTTCCAAATATAAAATCCCAATCAATTTACCTTGGTTGAGAATTGGATTACAGAGGATACTCTTGGGGCAATGGGTAATAATATAGGGATCGTCGGATAGCGTGGGATGTGATGTTGCATCCCAAATCACCAACGGGTTGAGAGTATTTTTAACCTTGTTGAATAGAGACAATGGAACCGCTTGACTTTCAGCAATGGGAATAGATTGCAGGATTTTCTCCTCCTGCCCGATTTGAGATAATGCCTCAATCATCCATTCATTCTCTTTTGCCATCAACAATACACACTTGTCTGCCCCAGCATTTTCAGTCACCATATGCAACAAGGTCGAGAGTAATTTCTCTAGCTCAATCTCACTGGACAGACTTTGTGAAGCCCTGAGGATTGTGGAAAGATCCAAGGTTTCCGAAATGTTAGTACTACTTGTTGAAGCTTTACTTGTGTTAGAAGATAACGCAAAGATAGTTTCAGTTGTTGAAAAATACTGATGATCTTTCTGGAGAATTGGTGCTAAAAGTTCTGGATATCGCAGTTCCAAATCATCCACTTTAGCTTTAGCACCCCAATGAACATAACAATAATAGGCAGCAGTCATATAGGATTGAGCTATTTTTTCTTTACCCCAATTCAAATAGAATTTAGCAGCAAGTTCGTTTGCAACAGCTTCATCATTAAAGAATTGGTTTTCATGAGCAAGCTGAATGGCGCGATCGTAATGTTCTAAAGCCTCAGCCTTGTTCCCAATTACATAGCTATATTCTGCCTCCACCAAATAATATTTATGCAAATAGTTCATGGGAGCATGAGTTGCCCATGATTGCATGAGAACTTGATTTGTTCTAACTTTCTGGAGCAGTAATTCGCGATCGCCTATATCCTGCTTAACCTGAGCTAGAGCCGCTAAGGATTGATAAAAATTGTGGGCACTTACCAAAAGCACACCAAATGCCCCGTCAGCATAATTCTCCGCTTCAGTAGCATAGAGCCAAGCATCTACCTCATTTTCTAGTATGTAGGCTAATAGAGATTTAGCTAGATAGAGCGCAAATAGGGACTGATGATTATGTGTATCCTGAAAATGTTGTAGGCTGATCTCTTCATTAAAAGCTTCCCCGATCAAGATGTTAGAATCCTGAGCTTTACCTTGGAGATTCTGAATTAATTGTTGCCATATCTGCGTATAGTCAAGACAATGCTTTTGTTGGAATTGGATCAGTAAATCAGTATAACGTTCCTGCTGAGAGCTTATTGTTTCTAACAGTTCACCTACTAAGACTTCATGGGCACAATCAGCCATGATGCAGTAGCTAGTATATTCGATATCACCTACTTCCAATCCACTCCGAATGGATTCCTGCAAAAGCGATATCGTAGCACGTCCTGCTTCCTTTCCAGCACAGACAAAGACTCCAAACAGCATCTCCACTTTAGTTTTCAAGTCTTTAGCATGATATTGTTCTAACAATTTGAGGGATAGTTTTCCTGCACGATATGCCGACTCAATATCATTGACCACTGCGGTTAGGAATAATCCATAGATTCCATAGGTATAAGCCGCTAATGGAGAATGACCATTCTCAAGACAAAGCTCGACCATAGTCAGAGCCACGCTCGAAAAAAGATGGGGCTTAACATGGTGAATCGGTGGTGTAATCGCCATCAGAATTCTTAAGGCTGCCAAAATCACTGGATCGGTTGTCGTTGGGTATTGATTTAGTGATTCGATGCTGGGAAGTCTCTCTAGATAAGGCTGATGGTCAGCTTCTTCGGGAACTAAATTGACTCCTAATAGTGCTAATGTTTTTAGCCCTGTCTCGATCGCGGCAACTTGCTTATCTTGGGATATATATACTTGAACAGTTAATTCATAGCTTCTGATCCGATCTAAGAGAGTTTGGGCTTCTTCGATTACGACCTTACTGATATCTAAAGCAAGCACAAAATTGGCTTTTAAATATTCCACCTCAGCTAGCTCTTGATAAAGTTGAACAGATAGTGCGTAGGAGGTTCGCCAACAGTCATTTCCAAGAGCCTTAAGACCATCTCTAAAATATTCTGATGCTGAGCCATAGGCAGTCGATAATTTTGCCTTACCCCCCGCTTTTAAGTTTAATTGCGCCAGTTCACTCATTTCTACATTGTGCTCAATATAGACTGCGCCCAAATTTAGTTGGTTAACGATTTCAAAAATATGGCTATCGTTTTGTTCTAAGGGATTTTGTTGTTGTAGAAGTCGTCCAATTTTTAGATGAGTAATTTGCTTTTGGTTGTCTGGGATGAGGCTGTAGGATGCTTGCTGAACTCGATCGTGGAGAAATCTATAACTACAGCTAATATCAAGATCTGCTAGTCTCTCAGTAGAACCATCTAAATCAGTAAAGAATTTATAGACATCGGTTATGGGGATCACTAGTCCTTCCTGAATAGCTAACCACAAAGCTTTTGCTGCATCTTCTGAGGATAGATCGGAGACGAGAGCCAATGTATGCAAATTAAATTGTGCGCCAATACAAGCAGCTAGTTTGAGAACTTCTTGAGTCTCTATCGGCAATTTTTGCAATTGTAACGACATAAACTCTACTACATCATCCGTAATTGCGAGAGCTTTGATTTGGGTAATATCACATTGCCAATAGCGCTTTGTTGCATCAAAGATAATTTGTCCACCTTCATGTAATGCTTTAAGAAACTGGGTGACAAAGAAGGGATTGCCCTTAGTTTTTTGAAAAATCAGGTCGGTTAGGACTTGTGTATTGGGGCGATCGCAGTTTAAGGTATCCGCTACTAATTGATTGAGATCGATTTCACCCAAAGGCTTTAGGGTAATGGTATTAATAATCGCCCCCGTTTTAACGAGATCCTCTACAGTCATGATGAACGGATGCGTCGAGGACACCTCATTATCTCGATAAGCTCCAATTACTAACAAATGTCCTGAATCTTGCATTAATAATTGCAGCAACTTTAGAGATGCGGGATCAGCCCAATGTAAATCATCAAGAAATATTACTAAGGGATGTTCTTCGCTAGTAAACACATTCACAAATTTCTGCATCAATTGATTGAAGCGATTCTGTGCTGCGCTACCAGATAGTTCTGAGACTGAGGGTTGCTGACCAATAATGCTGGCTAGCTCAGGAATAACCTCAATTAGAACCTGTCCATTTTCGCCAAGGGCTTGGAGAATCTTATCTTTCCAATTTTGCAGTTGAACATCAGCTTCTGACAGCAATTTCGTCATTAAATCACGAAAAGCTTGGACAAAGGCAGAGAAGGGTATATTTCGCTGAAATTGCTCGTATTTACCTTTAATAAAGTAGCCGCGTTGTCTGGCGATCGGTTTATGAACTTCATTAACGACCACCGTTTTTCCAATGCCAGAGAAGCCAGCTATGAGCATCATTTCTGCACTGCCTTGGGTAACGCGCTCAAAAGCATTCAAGATCCGACTAACTTCTTGTTCTCGACCATAGAGTTTTTCAGGAATAAGGAAGCGATCGCTGATATCTCGTTCTCCCAATCTAAAATACTCAATATTTTCATTAGCTCCCAATTGCCTCAGACAAATTTCTAGATCGTGCTTAAGCCCTAACGCACTTTGATAGCGATCTTCGGCATTCTTTGCCATTAATTTGCTGACAACCTCTGATAAAACCAATGGAATATTAGGATTAATCTCATAAACTGGTATAGGATTTTTCGCTAAATGGCAATGCACTAACTCCATTGGATCGTTTGATTCAAAAGGCAATTTCCCTGTGAGTAATTCGTAAAAAACTATGCCCAAAGAATAAAAGTCACTGCGGTAATCAATACCACGGTTCATCCGTCCAGTTTGTTCTGGAGATAGATAAGCAAGGGTTCCTTCTAAATTATTAGTATTTTGGATTTCTATGGTTTCCCTCGGCAATAGTGAGGCGATACTGAAATCAATTAATTTGATCTGTTTAGTTTCAGGATTAATTAAGATATTACCGAGCTTTATATCTTTATGAATAACTTTATTGACATAGAGCGTGTCTAAGATTTCCGATAGGGCGATCGCAATCTGCAAAAAGTCCTTTAAAGATAATTTTATGTTTCCTTTGATAGCCCATTCTTTCAGAGAAATTCCCCCAAAGTCCTCCATTACGAGCGCATAGCTATTATTGTAGGGTTCTAGCCCATAGGTAGTAATAATGTTGTGAGAGTTCAGTTTTTTGGCGATCTCATATTGATTTCGGAACTGAGAAAGTTCATTAAAGCTTGGGAATTCATTTCGCAATAATTTAATCACCACTGGTCGTAGATCCTGTTCGCGAACTGCACGATAAACTAAGGTTCTAGATCCTTTATAAAGTTGCTCATTTATCCGATAACCCGAAAAATTCGCGATTGTATTCATGATATGTTTTAACCCCCTCGATCATTAATTTAGAATTTATTTTATTGGTTTATCAATAAATATTTGGATTGAAAGATACACAACAGATAAAAAATTGGCTAAGCCTGATTTAGTCATCTAAAAATGGATGGCAATCGAGGTAGTAAAGAAGCTTTAAGGTATAAAACTAAAGACAAAAAACTGTATCTCACAATCATACAATTCTATTATTTATCCGATGAATTCTATTACCTTCAATTAATCGCGATCGTTATACGCAATATTGCTTAGCGTTAGTTAAGCAAAAAATTAGAATCAAGACAAAATAATGAATTCAAAAAACGATCTTGATAAGGGATCAATTACAATCAAGAAAAAAGGTTCCCAAGCTAATCAATCTATTACGGTCTAATTTTCAACTAAAATTTAGCTAAGGTTCGGTTATAGTAATCAATTATGAATAATTTAAATTTAGCGCTCAAGTTTGCCGAAGCAAATATGAACTATCAAAATATCTGCACTTACATTCATTAAATTATGCGTTTAATCCATACTTCAGATTGGCATTTGGGCAGAAAGTTAAAAGGGGTGGATCGCACTCCTGAGATCGCTTTAGCATTAGAAGAAATTCTCAAATATGCTAAAGACTTTGAAGTTGATGCAGTTCTTGTGGCGGGGGATATTTTTGATGTGCCAAATCCTACGACTGAAGCTGAACGGGTCGCTTATGATTTTTTTTATAAACTCAATCAGTTAAGTATTCCTTCGGTAGCGATCGCAGGAAATCATGACTCCGCAACACGTATTGATAGCCTCGCTCATTTGCTCTCTCTAGCAGGTGTTAGAGCGCTAGGTAGACCGAGAATTGCCGATGAAGGGGGAGTCGTCACGATTGACACGTCAAGCGGAAAGCTATGCGTTGGAGCGATGCCTTTTGCCTCGGAGCGACGCATGTTAGTGGCAGAGGATATTTGGAACTTAGATGCGGCTGAGCAACGAGCCGATTATAAAACAACTGTTACCTATGTTCTCCAAAATCTGGCGACAGGATTTAAAACCGATGCCGTAAATGTGATGATGGCCCATATGACCATTGAAGGCGCAAAGTTTACTGGTTCAGAAGCAGCTTTTTATAGTGGTGCTGTGTACAGCCTTTCAGGGCAAGCAATTCCTTCAGAATGTCAGTACGTAGGGCTAGGGCATATTCATCGACCACAGCAGATTCCCAATGCTGCACCGACCTATTATTCTGGATCTTTGATTCAAGTCGATTTTGGCGAAGTGGGTGAGGAAAAAGGGTTTAATTTGATTGAGGTAGAAACGGGAAGACCTGCCAAAGTTCAATTTCAACCATTGACTTGTCAGAAACCGCTTAAACGGGTGGAATGTCATATCGATCAGCTTGACGAACAACTAGAAGCAAATCGAGACTATGTGGGACATCTCAAATTTGCGATCGCTGTCGATACACCCCCACTCGGACTAGCAGATCGGGTAAGGAAAGTCTGCCCACAGGCAGTAATGGTAGAGCCTAAGCTAGTTATTAATGAATCCACACAAATACCAGAGCCAAAAAATATTAACAGCTTCGATCCGATCGCGGAGTTTCAAAAGTTTTATAGCGATCGCGACAAGAATTTATCCCCTAATGTGATTGAAGCATTCAAAGAGTTATACATGGAGTTTAGCGATGCGTCCCATTGAGCTAATTGTCGAAGGATTTACCAGTTTTCGTACTCGTCAAGTCTTAGATTTTTCGAGCCTCGATTTATTTGCGATTACAGGCGCAACGGGTGCGGGGAAAACTTCGCTATTGGATGCAATTACCTTTGCGCTCTATGACAAAGTCGCTCAAAAGCCAAACTCCTCAAGGGAATTAGTTAGTCAAGGCGCAGCCCAGCTAAAAGTAGAATTTCGGTTTGTGATGCGTCAAACTGAATATCGCGTTGTTCGCACATGGCGTAATCGAGGCAAAACTGACGAGAAGAAATTTCTTTTTGATAAATTAGTCGATCAAGAATGGGAAAGATGCGATCGCTCTGAGAAAGTAGAAGACATCATTGGCATGGACTTCGAGACGTTTACCCGTGTGATCGTTTTGCCACAGGGACAATTTGATGAATTCCTCAAGGGTGAAGCTGGTAAGCGGCGCGAGATTTTGCGGCAGTTGGCAGGATTTCAGATTTTCGAGCAAATGCGAAAGGAAGCAAGCGATCGCACCAGTCGTTTTAAAGCTGAGCGAGAGGGATTGGAAAAAGTTCTCGAAGGAATGCAAGCGCCAACTAGTGAAGAAGTTAAATCTCAACAAGTAGAATTAGATAATCTCGAAATCGCTATTCCTGAATTAGATATTAAATCAAAACAAAGCCGCAAGCTATTAGAAGCAGAGGAAAGATTATTTGCTCAAATCCATCAACATAAAGAGCTTTCAACAAAATTGAGTCAGCTTCAAAAAAATCTGCCAAAAATTCAATCCTTAGAAATACAGTTTCGCAATGCTCAATTGGCTAACTCTATCGTTAGGACTTGGACAATCGTGCAAACTAATCGAAAAAGTGTAGAAACGGCGATCGCCGATCTCACAGGTGCAAATCAAAATCTGGAAACTGCAAAACTGGAGCTAGTAAAGCAGCAACAAACCTTGGAGCAATTTCGAGTCATCCAAATTGAAGCGCAAAGCCAGATCGAAGTACAAGAACGGAATTTAGCCCTAGCAGAAGCACTAAATACTCAACTGCAACAAAGTGAAACAGAATTAGAACGAGCTAACACAAATGCCTTAGAGCGATCGCAAGCTCTTGAAAAAACGACAACTGCTTTTAACCAAGCTGAGACAGAATTACAAATTACAACGCAAAAACTCCAAAAGCTTGAATTAGACCTCTCTAATGCCCACAGCGATCCAAATCATCTCGAAAATCTCCGTCAAGCTGCCGAACCGCTATCTCAGTGGCAAATGCTGCAAACTAGTCTGTTAAAACAGCAAGAAAAGGCTGCCCAGATACAAGCGGAAAGCAATAAACTTGCTCAGCAGTTAGAAAAATCACAACGGGCGATCGCTAAAGCCAGTCATGAATTTCAAATTGCAAACTTAGCCCTTACAGAAGCAGAATCCTCAAATTTACAAGCCTTGCAAAGTAGTCATGCTAATGCTCTAAGAGCCGAATTACATGATGGCGAAAACTGTCCCGTTTGTAATAATGTCTACTCTATAGAGGGATTATCTGAACTTCCATCTATAGAGTTGATCGATCTAACTTCCTTATCCAAACAAAAAGAGTTAACTCAACAACAACTCACAAAACTCAGCGAAGAAAAAATTAAAATCGAGGCAAATCTCAGCTCTTATCAGCATCAATTGCTGGAGCAAACTCAAGAGATTGCAGGTTTAGAAGCGCAGCTTGAAAAGCTACAAAATCAAATCGATCGCATTCTCAAAACTGCTTGGAAAGCTGAAGATATCATTCGCGATCGCCAAGAACTTGAAAGTCAAGAGTTATCTTATCAAAACCTAATATCTGAGCAAAAAGAAGCCGCGATCGCTTGTCGCAATGCTGAAAGTAAGCTCAATACAGCCCAAGAAAATCGCCAATTAGCACAAGCCGAATTTCAAAAAGCCGAACAGGAGCGATCGCACCGACTATCACAACTACAAGAAATTTTTCAACGTTTGCAAGAAATTACTGTAGGCAAGAGTTATGATGCCTTGCGGCAGACTATTTTGCAGTCAAAATCAGAGTTAAGCGATCGCTCCCAAATGATAGAAGCTGCCTATCAAAAAGCTCGCGAAACCTTTGTTAAAGCTGAATCTGCCGCAACTCAAGCTCAAGAGAATCACGATCTAGCAATTTCTGAGCGATCGCAACAAGAATCAAATTGGCAAGCAGAACTAGCATCGCTAAATTTTACCGAGGCAGAATTTTTGGCGGCTCAAGCGACGCGATCGCAAGTAGAATCATGGCAAAAGGAAATCGAATACTATCAGCGCCAAGAGCAAGAATTAACTACGCGCTTGCAAATGTTTGC